>CBFGLD010000023.1:0-26331 GCA_965649495.1 uncultured Flavihumibacter sp.
CGGATAACAGCATGGACCTCCGTCAATGCATTAAAGATATATATGGCGGGATGGTGTGCTTCTTTTTGTTCGATCACCAGTTGCAGGTATCCCTTATGGTCCTGGTAGGTATACAGGCCATATTTATGGTGGAACTTTTTCTGGCTCCTGTTAAAGCGTGGCCATAATTTCCGGATTTCCTGGCTTTCCAAAATCAGTGCCATTAGTTCGCTGCTGCAAATAGTGTAGCGCAGGGAATGCACCTCGCGCAATAATTCCTGCTTTCGCTTACTGGCATCATTATTCGAAAAATGGCTCCGAACGCGTTTCAACAGGCTGATGGCTTTGCCTACATAGATGACTTCTTTTTTTTTGTTCTCAAAATAATACACACCAGGTTGGTCGGGAAGTGCATCCACCAGTTCCCGGGGCAGATGGGGAGGCAGAAACTGTTCCGCATTCCGGCCGCGTAACATCTCTTTCAAGATGGATTGCTGATCAGCCGCCAGTATCCTGGCAAAGACCTCTGCGGTGGCCATTGCATCACCTTTTGCCCGGTGCCGGCCGGTAATTTCGATTCCTAAAGACCGGCAAAGATTACCCAGGCTGTAACTGGTAAAACCTGGCAATACCTTGCGGGCAAGCCGTACGGTGCAGAGTTTCTTTACGTTCAGCGGATACCCACATTCCTGCAGGTGGTGTTTGATAAATGAAAAATCAAAGTTTACATTGTGTGCAACGAAGACCCGGTGTTGCAGGAGGGCGTGTATTTGTTCTGCAATTTCTCCAAATGCCGGTGCCGATGCCACCATTTCATTGGTGATGCCCGTTAATGCGGTTATATAACGGGGAATGGTCATATACGGATTCACCAGGGAATGGAAACAACCTTCCACCTCCTTACCATTGTGTAATACAATGGCAATTTCGGTAATGCCGTTGCCGTTGGCATATCCCCCGGTGGTTTCTATATCTACAATGGCATACACCCTTCAAAGATAACCAACTATGGAACATAACTAAAATATTTAGCAGCATGCGGGCGCCGCTCACTTCTATTGCCCTATCGTTCTGAATGCTTAATTTTGCAGCCCGAAATATAAGAACCGGCATTCGTATGGAACTGAGCAAGAATTTTATCCCGGCTACCGCCGAACAGAAATGGACACAGGTTTGGAAGGAAGGAAACTACTTCAGTAGTGTACCCGATGATCGTCCGGCCTTTACGGTGGTAATCCCTCCACCAAACGTAACGGTTGTGCTGCATATGGGGCATACGCTGAATGAAACCGTTCAGGATATCCTGGTCAGAAAGGCCCGCATGAGCGGGTTCAATGCCTGTTGGGTGCCGGGAAGTGATCATGCATCCATTGCTACAGAGGCCAAAGTGGTGCAAATGCTTGAAAAGGAAAAAGGGATTCAAAAGGCTGATCTCAGTCGCGAGGAATTCCTGCGATATGCATTTGAATGGAAAGATAAATACGGCGGCATCATCTATAACCAGATAGAGCGCCTGGGTTGTAGTGTGGACTGGAACCGGGTGACCTTTACGATGGACGACCACTATTACAAAGCGGTGATCAAGGTTTTTGTGGATCTATATAATAAGGGGATGATCTATCGCGGTGCGCGAATGATCAATTGGGATCCGGCAGCGAAAACCGCCCTGAGTGATGAAGAGGTGGAGTACAAAGATATCCAGGGCAAACTGTATCATCTGATGTATAAGCTGGAAGATGCCAATGGCCAGCCCCTAAGTACCTTTTCCGGTAACGGCATCGTGATCGCCACGCAGCGACCCGAAACTATTATGGGTGATACGGCCATATGCGTGAATCCTAACGATGAGCGTTATTCGCACCTGGCAGGTGCATTTGCCTATGTACCCCTGATCAACCGGCGTATTCCGATCATTTTTGATGAATACGTGGATCCCGCCTTTGGCACGGGTGCGTTAAAAGTTACCCCGGCGCACGATATCAACGATTATAACCTCGGCCTGAAACACCAGCTGGAAGTGGTGGACACACTCAACGAAGATGGCACCCTCAGTGAAGCGGCGCAGGTATATGTGGGGGTAGACAGGTTCAAAGCCCGGAAGCAGATTATTACTGAATTACAGGAAAAAGGCTTCCTGGTAAAAGAAGAAGAATATGCCTCCCGCCTCGGTTACAGCCAGCGTACCGGTGTGGTGGTGGAGCCCCGTATTTCCACCCAGTGGTTTCTCAAAATGAAGGAGTTGGCTGAGCCGGCGCTGCATGCCGTCCTGGATGGGGATATCCGGATTCACCCCGGTGATAAGTTCCTGGCGACGTATCGTTACTGGCTGGAGAATGTGAAAGACTGGTGTATCAGCAGGCAATTGTGGTGGGGGCAGCAGATACCTGCCTACTATACTCCGGATGGAACCTGCATCGTGGCAGAAACCCGCGGTGAAGCATATACGCAATTACAGGCTAAAGGGCTGGGTGAGGTATCTGTGGACGAATTGAAACAGGACCCGGATGTACTGGATACCTGGTTTTCATCCTGGTTATGGCCTATGGAAGTATTCAAAGGAATAACCCAGCCAGGAAACGCCGAAGCCCGATATTATTACCCTGGATCGGTTTTAGTGACCGGGCAGGACATCATATTTTTTTGGGTGGCCAGGATGGTGATGGCTGGCATGGAATATGAAAAAAAGGTTCCCTTCCGGGATGTTTATTTCACGGGGATGGTTCGTGATAAGCAAGGCCGCAAAATGAGTAAGAGCCTTGGCAATTCGCCGGATTTGCTGGAGCTCATCGATAAATATGGAGCCGATGCCGTTCGTTTTGGTATCATGATATCATCACCTGCGGGCAATGACCTGCTTTTTGATGAAGCAGCATTGGAGCAAGGCCGCAATTTCAACAATAAGATGTGGAACGCGTTGAAATTGATCAGCATGTGGAAGGAGAAAACCAGGGTGGATCCCAGCACGGATGAAGCCGGTTTCCTTACCATTAACTGGCCGAATGACTGGATGCGCAACCGCATCAGCCAGGCGCGCCAGGAAGTGGACCAGCTGATGAGCCAGTTCCGATTGAGTGAAGCGCTGAAAACCATTTACTCCCTGATCTGGGACGATTTCTGCAGTTGGTACCTGGAGTGGATCAAGCCGGGATTCGAGGAACCGGTCAATAGTAAGCATCTGGCCAGCGCCATTGGGTTTTACGAGGAGCTCGTGCAAATGCTGCATCCTTACCTGCCATTTATCACGGAAGAAATTTATGCTCACCTTGCTCCTCGTGAGGAGGGCGACCAGTTATGCATTCGCCAGTTGAAGCGGATCGAACCAGTTGATGAATCCATCCTGGAACAGGGAAAGTTGCTGAAAGAACTGATCACTGGTATCCGGGATGCGCGGAATAAGGCACAGCTGAAACCAAAAGAGTCCATTCGGCTGCACATCAACCCAGGCAATGGAAATGTTTACGAAACCATCAGCGGTATCTTATCACGCCAACTGAATGCATCGGAGATCCATTTTGTGCAGGCAGCCGTTCCTGGCACTATCACTGCGGTGATCGGGAAAGACCAGTGTTATATAGAAACGGAAAAACCGATAAATACCGGTAATCAGAAAGAAGAAATGCTGAAAGAACTGGAATACCTGAAAGGTTTCCTGGACAGCGTTGAAAAGAAGCTCAGCAACGACAGGTTCGTTTTGAATGCCAAACCCGAGGTGGTGGAGATGGAACGAAAAAAACAATTGGATACGATCAGCAAGATCCGCGTCATTGAAGAGAGCCTGGGAAATATTGAAGGTTAAGACTATCGGGCAGCAGCTTCCAGTGCTGCCAGCAGGTATATCAGTGCTGCCGTACCATCCATGGTAGGTTCGTTGGTAGAATAATCACCATAATCATCATGGTAGACCACCAGGGCGCTTTGGAAGGCCGCATATTCATCGGGCTCGTTCAGGGTGATACCGATCAGGTTTCTAAAAATGCTGCCATATACCGGTCCATCCACTAAACCGCCGTCGATTGGGTAATTTTTCAGGTGGGTAAAGGCGGAGTGTGGATCCACCGGTGTATCGCCCCAGGACGGTAATCCATATACCATGGAGGTGCCCCAGGGGTTGCAACCGAATAACCAGTCTATATTGGCTTGCCGCAGCTCACGGTAGCTGGTATCTCCAGTTAGTTGCTCGTACCAGTAGCATTGAATTGCAAAAGAAACAGTAAGGTTATTGCTGCACCAGATGAATGGGACTCCCCTGTAAAAGGCATTGGCAGAAGCTTTTGTCCATACTTTCCGGATTCCTTCCCGGTAATAATTGGTGAGGGTATCCCTGGCAGCACCGGTGGATTTCAAAGCCAGTATATAATGTCCGGCATTGATAAAAGGGTACCATTGGTAATGATTGGCAGTATCAGCGCCCAGCCAGGGTGTAATGGGCTCCTCTTTCGCATACCCAAAGGCGTCTTCCAGCCTGTTAAGGGAAGCTGCTGCCAGTTCCATATCATCCACCCAATTATCTTCCGCATAGATGTAAGGTGCTTTGACTGAAACGGTTTGGGTGACCCCTGGCCGGATAGAAGCAAAATTATAGGCAGAGCTTGCTTTTTGTTCCAGTAATTCTTTGTACTTAAGGTCGTGGTTGGTAAAGATCTCAGCCCCCAGCGAAAAAGCACTGCTGAGTTTGCCTGCTGTGGAAGAAGTGCCGGTGGTATTGTTCAGGTACTTCCCCCTCTGCTGGGGCTTTCCATTGATAAAATATACCGGCCTTTCATGGCCGCGGCCGTACATGCTATCCAGTTTGGGGATTCGCATCGAGAGATGGTCCCGGTCATCTGCGATCTGGTTAAACATCCAATCCGGCTTGGGGTGCATTTTTAATAGCCAGTCGAGCCCCCATTTCGCTTCATCCAGGATATCAGGGATGCCGTTGCGGCCATCCAGGCCATTAGCCTCCTTTAGGTCGTTGAACACCTGGGGGAAATCCTGGTAAGCCTTGAGTAAGTGCCAGGTGGCATTGGCGCTGGTGGTAGCGTATTGCAGGTAATCACTGGCGTCGTGCCAGCCCCCTGTCACATCAATGAAAGTACTGTCGGGCATGGGGCCATACAGTGTATACCCATCCCGGGTATGACAACTGTCTTTCAGGAAGGGATTAAAGCCGGTGCGTTGCTGCCGCATGTAGCGCAGGCAGAAATCCGCGGCCCCTTTGTATACCTGCTGTCCTATCCGGAACTCAGGTGATCGGACCCCACCAGCTTTCAGGTAATATTGTCCCGGCCGGGTGATGCTGCTAAAATTCAGCCGGTATGTAGAGCGGAAAGGGCCCCAGGCACCAAATGCTTTTCCGGCGCGTCCTTTCAAAACTGTTTTTCCGCTGGTAACATCCACTACTTCAAACTGGCGGATGGAGGATACTACCGGTGAGGCCCAAACCGCAACTTTGACGGCTTCGGGAGCATACCCCAATTGGTTGATCCTGATGCAGTTGGCTGAAGAATCGGAGGTCTGCCAACCGGCCAGGAAAAACAGGAAAGGAAGGAACAGGACCATTTTCCGGAACATTTCTTTTTAAGGTTGAATTTAATCAATCCTCCTTTCATCCTTCAACTATCCAAGGGATTAAAAGCGTACCCCCCCCCGTCTTTTTCTTCAAAAATGGGGTTTGGGGGAACGATTAACCGGATTAGGCACCAGGTTGAGGGGAAGGATGAACTGCCAGCGATTGGCCCCTGCCCCGTTAAATCGGTCCGGGTCCAGAAGCCTGGAATATCGCAGCCCAAAACTTACCGGTAGCTGGTTCCACCATTTGGTATCAAAGAACAGCTCGGTGCCTGCCGAGCGGAATTCAAGTCGGTCCTCCCCGGGGAATAGGGACGGGTCTTTGGAATAAGAGTGGTCATAGAAAAAGTTGCTACGCACGCGCAGGAGGTACAGGATATTGGCCAGGCCTATGTCGGGATAGAACAGGGGAAGCTGGTAGTTGACTCCCCACTTTAAAATTCGGAACAGGTTAGCCGATTCATATCCCCTGGAAAAGGGGAAATTATCGCTGAACCGGATGCCCTGCATGCTGTCGCGATGGTGAGCGGCCAGGTTGACTACCAGGCTGTGATTGCGTACGAATCCGGGCAGGTAAATACTGGCGGTGGCCAGTGATTGCCAGGATTCGTAGCGGTTCAGGGCGTGCCGATACTGCCCCCGTAAGGAAAGCGCGTAGCGTGGATGAAAAGCCTGAACCGCCTGCCTCGATTGGATGGAATACCGCAACTGGTGGTCCAGGTAGAGCCAGGAAAGATCACCCAACTGGCTCTTTTCCGGTTCGCTGAAATAAGGTTTATTATAAACGAGGTTGGTATGGGCGGTAAAGAAACTTAGTTGCCGGCCACGACTCCAATTCAGGGGTATGGTGGCTCCAATGTTCGTCTCCAGTTCGTGCCAGTTGATGGTCCGGTCGCGGTAACGCGCTTTCCGATCCAGGGTTATATCGACCCCACCCCCTAGATAAGGAAACCATCCGCCATACAACGCCGAAAATCCAAATTGCTTTGACTTTTCGTTTCGGTTATACAGGAAGTTTAGTTGCGACTGCATGGTATTCAACAGGTTCTGTCCAAGCAGTGAAAAACTGAATTCCGGGTCTTCCACGAAAGGCTGCCAGCTGTGAAAATGGAACAAACCTTTGGATCGGGGGTATGATTCCGCTGTAGAGATCTGGATTGCAGTATCCGACAAACTGAGGTTATTCCCCATCTTTGGTGGCGTAAGAAAGTCCAGTCCGGCAGATTCCGGGAGCGTTGACTCAATAAGTTGCAGTTTCCTGGAATCTGCAACACGGACCTTGTATCCATTGGCGGTAAATTCCATATAGGCAATTGAATCGCCGAAAAGCGTGGGCTGGTATTTGCCGGTCCTGCTGGTGCCGGAACCTGGAAATATCATCGTTTTACTGCTTTTGGAGACGGGATCCCATCTGACCAATTGGTCTTGTAGGCCTGCGGAAGCTGCATAAAATATGATGTCCTTATAAACAACGGGGTAAGCAATCACCTGGTTACGCCATTCCGTAAGTTGTTCCGGATCTTCTCCGCTCATCCCAAAGTTCCATAAAGCCATACTCCCATCCGATTTTCGGACAGCGGCCAGGATCTTTCCCTGGTAGAATTTTGGATATGCTGCCAGCAACCCGCCAGGCATATCGATGGAATACATTAATCTGCCATCCAGAGCCAGCAGGTGGATACTATTATGTCCATCCGGGCCAATATGAACGGCAACGATCGTATCAGCTCCTGGCGAAAGGGAAGGATGGAAATATTTAGTTGCTTTGGTGATTCTTTCCTGTTTTCCCGTTGCCAGGTCCAATAGCTGCAGCTCTCCGTAATCTTTCCATCCCCAGCGGGGGTGGGGGCGGTAGGACGCATAAATCACTTTATCCCTGGCATAGCTGAAATATTGGTCGGCAGAACGATCCCGTTGCCGGATATATTTATCACCTTGCGGGGTTCGCAGGATAAAGGCTGGAAGTTCCCGGAAAGTTGTTTTCAGGAAAAGCAGGTCGCCGGTTTCCGTAAATACCGGGTTTTCTTCACTGATGTATGTGCCGGATGGTTGAGTAATCGACGTTGAGTCAACAAGGGCGGATTTCCTTTCTTCCAATGCCTGCTGGGTAAACTGCCGGAAACGGATACCCGAATGTTTTTTTATGGCCCGCTGAAAAGGATACAGCAAGCCTTTCATTGCTGCCGCGTCTTCTGATACTTTCTTCCAGAAGTCGGTTCCATAGTGGTAATATCCATGAGAAACCAGCAGGTAACCCAACTCATAATGGTTAGGTACATAGTGTTTCAAAGAACCGTTGCGCAATTTCATATAATCAAAGCCCGCGCGGGATTGCCATATGGACCGGAAGCCATTATAAAAAGCGGGTAATCTTCCCCTACCCTGCCTGGTGAGCCGGGTTTCCTGGTAAACAGCATCCCCTTCAAAGAACCAATCCGGTACCGATAATGCGTTAGCCAAAGCTTGTCCCTGGTCGCCAAGCACCACCCGGAATACCTTAGCCCAGCCACGATTGAAATTACTGTACTGCTGCATATGCCTCAACTCATGAAGGGTGAGTGTAGTAAGCCAATCGCCGTTGCCCAATTCAAATCCATTCAGGGGAGGCGTTAGCAGGAATTCGCTGCGGTACGGAGCCAGGGAAACATAGCCATTGGATAAAGTGGACTGGTTTTGCAGAATAATGGGTGCCTTCCGGAAATTCCGGCCAATGGTACTGTCTCCGGTATGAATTACGGCGGTAACGATCGATGCCACTTTCCCGGCACTACTGTCCAGGCCAGCGGGATAAATAACATTTATCCTGGGGGCACGGATTCGTTTCCACTTTTGGGAGGGCGGGATACCTCCAAATTCCTGGGACGAAGCCGTAAAGGATACCCACAGCAAACAGAAAAAAAACAATTGTTTTAGCATGGAACAGAATTCTGACTCAATATTAATTCACTAATTTCAGCGCAACAAACCAGAGGTTATGGAATTGCTGGCACTAGCCCTTGCTCCGGGTATAGCCATTATGTGGTTCATTTATTCAAAAGACAGGTATGAAAGGGAGCCTTTACTGGCACTTATAAAAGCTTTTTTCCTGGGTATGGTCGCTATTTTTCCGGCAGTAGTGTTGCAAATGGCCGGCATGCATTTATTAAATGGATGGATGGCGCCAGCCGGATGGATATATTATTTGCTGCTGGCATTTGTAGTGGTTTCTTTAACGGAAGAAGCATCCAAATTCCTCATGCTTCGCAGTTATGCATTTCCCCGCCAATTTTTCAATGAACCGTTTGATGGAATAATTTATGGGGTGATGGTGGCCATGGGATTTGCCACCCTGGAAAATATCGGCTATGTAATGCAACACGGAATGCAGGCAGCCATCGTTCGGATGTTCCTGTCTGTGCCAGCCCACGGCACATTTGGCGTATTGATGGGATATTATGTTGGCCTTGCAAAATTCACTCATAACCGGCAGTCTACTAATCTGATGATCAGGGGAATACTGTTGGCAGTTTTATTCCACGGTTTGTTTGACTTGTTCCTTTTTGTACAGTCCGATAAATTTATTACCCAAAAAATTTCTTCCGGCTTTCTATTCAGTTCTGCGGTATTGTCATACCTGGTTGCCGTACGCCTTTCCTGGCAGGCAATCCGGATGCACCAGTCATTATCCCGCCAGGGTATTGAACATTCACAAAAATCTGTTGATAGTATATGAGCGAAGCTTTAGTAATAAGAAGTGCTGACCACGATGACATTCCAATCATTGGTTACCTGGCCCACCAGATTTGGCCACAAACATATAGTGATATACTGAGCCCGGAACAGATAGAATATATGTTACAATTGAACTATAGTCCAGAGGCGCTGGAAGACCAGATCGTACATAAACAGCATCGGTTTGTTATTGCAGAGATTGACCTGGAAGAAGTGGGATTTGCCTCTTTCGGTCCAGTTACGGAATCGGTGTGGAAACTGCATAAATTGTACGTCTTACCCGGACTACAAGGCAAAGGTGTAGGGCGGGCATTGGTGGACATGGTGGAAGAAGAAGTGCGCACTCATAATGGTGCGCACCTGCTTCTGAATGTGAATAAATATAACAAGGCACGTTACTTTTACGAAGCCCTGGGTTTCCGAATTGAGAAAGAAGAAGTGAACGACATCGGGCACGGGTACGTCATGGACGATTACGTGATGGGAAAAGATGTTTAGTTGTTCTTCTTTTCGGGTCTGCTCACTGGTGATCGGCTGTTGGTTCCACTCGCAGCAGCAGGCCTTCGTGCCGGCTGAGGCGCAGGTGGCCGGCTGATTTGGTGGCGCTCTACCCGTTGTTGTTGCGGACTAACTTGCTGAGGCCTTCTTTCCTGGCCAGCATTTTCCCGAATTACCGGCCGTGACGATGGAGAAGGACGGTTATTGATGATCTCCCGCTCTTCGGTTTGCCTGCGACGGTTGTAATCGTATCGGGGTCTTTCAACATTCTGGCCGGAAGAGGATGGCTGAGGCCGGTACTGCCTTTCAGGCCTTTGATCAGTATCCCTGGTTACCTGCGGAGAACGGCTTTCATTTCGTTGCTGTCCTGCTGAGGGTATGCTTTCCCTAACCCGGCGACTGACCTCGGACTCTCTATTTTGATCCACATTATTATTCCTGTTACGATATATGTCATTATTCCGGTTGCCGGATCCCAGGTCGTTGCGATTATTATAACCATTGCTGTTATTATACCTGCCATCATAATTACCGGTATACCTTCTTTGAGGATTCTGTACAGGTCGTGAAATTTGGGCAGGCCTGCGGTTGTCAACAGTTACAACATCTCTTCGCTGGTGATACACATTGTTGTAATAATAATCGTTACGGTACCTGTTATTATTATAGTAGTAATAATTGTTCACATAAAAGTGGTTACCGCTGTAGCCATAATACCCATAATTGCGGTAAAAGGGATCGCAGTATGATGGACGATAGCGGGAAGGCCCCCACCAGCCGCCACTCCAATGTGACCAAGGACTATAGCCCCAACCTACATTATACCAACCCGGATAATTTCCGAAGCCGATGGTCCAACCCATCCACGGGGTATAATGAACATTGAATCCCCAGGTATATGGCCGGGCAAAGTAACGCCTCCGGTGCCAGGGTCTATAATAATACCCGGTACCATATACAACGGTTGGGCCATACACATAAGTATTCAGGTAACCAGGGGTATACCCCATATAAACATAATCGGGAGTAGTTTCATAGATGTATACATATTTGACGTTGTAAACCGGGTAAGAAGGGGGAATCAGGTCAACTTCATCGGGTCGTACATTGCTTACGGTCCATGGGCCGGAAGGATAAGGGGACCTGAACCAAACGCCATTATCCACCAGGAAATAATCACCCCTGTATTTTATTACAGTGGAGGAACTATTAATGGCATAAGACATTTTGGTGCCGCTGATACGTTCAAACTCCGGATCACCATCATATACAACCGAAGCCGTGGCTTTATTACGATCCACTTTGGCGGTCATCGGTACTTGTGCATCCATCAGTGCATTCTGTGCTGCAGGAGTACCCGCCACGCTGGCCAATACATTGTCCTTGTCGGTTCCGGCGGGTACCTTTGAGAAGTCTGCCGGCAACTGGCCAGATTCAATGAAGGTCCATTCGTTTTTGAGATTCGGCGTTCGATACCAACGTCCCGATAACAATACAAAATATTGCTGTGAATTCACATCCATGAAGATATCATTCGGTGAATTGCTGACATACAGCAGGCTGGTATTACTGATGGGAGTAAAATCAGCTTCACCGTCTGATTGAATCAATTCAGCCGGCTCCGTACTGACTAATACTTCACGGTTAACCGAATTATTATTGAATTCCGTTTCAAATTGTTCTTTCTCCTCCTTCCCTGCTGCATTCAGCGATTTTTCCACTGTGGCCAGGCTGGCAGGCGGATAACCGGTGTATTGAAAAGGCCCTTTTGCTGAGCCTCCCTTATACCAGCGATTACCACCATACAAGTAAAACATGCCATCCTTATGTTTTACAATGGTATTGGGGGAATTGACTACAGCTTCCATACCCCAATCTTCGTTCTTCTGAAGTACAGGCTCCCCATCAATCACCACCAGCAAGGACGGCTTGGTGGAATAAATAACGCGAGGGGGCTTATGGGAAATCTTTTTATCAATATCATTCCGCTGCTGGCTCCTTTCCAGCGATGCATTTAATTCAGAAGAGGAGAGCTTAACCTGCAAGGCGGGGATGGCTGTTTCCAGCCCCTGCTCTATTTCCGCATTTTCAGATTCGCCTATTGAAGCAGGAAATCTTAATCCGCTTACAGACATGGATTGAATGATGACATTACCGGAGTTTTGTTCCTCGCGGGTTTGGGCGGTGGCCCACATAGTGCCGAATACCGGTTCCGATTGCCCTTTTTTTTGTAACGAAACAGCAGAACGGAAGGATAACTTTAAATTATCAAACGATTCCGGTTGTGGCTCATAAAGCTTCACCCTGTCACCGTTTGTGAGTGTGACCATTACTGGCCAGGATTGTGAGAAACCTGCCAGGGAAAGCAGGCTGGCAACCAGGATCAAACCAACTCGTGTAAAGCTCTTTACCATAGTTGTAGGATTTATGTGGATCATATTCAACGTTAAATTAATCTCTCTTCCCTAATCAAAAACATTTTGCTTTGTTAAGGTTTACCCTTAGGAGCATGCGTAAGCCCCCTGGGTTTAATGGCGGAATCGGGTTTAACGTTGTTTTTGCATTTCCAGAGCAGCCTGTTTCATATCCGCAGCTTGTTTTTTGCCCAGATAATTTTCTATCCAGCCGTGAATAAAGTAAATGAGCGGTGTGCACAAAATGGCAATGGTAAATTTATAGGTATACCCTACCAATGCTATACCTGTAACCCTGGGAAACGAAAAGCCCAATGAAAAATACAGGTAAATGTAGGAAACCACAATGGTGTCAATCAGCTGGCTGAATAAGGTGGAAATGGTAGCGCGCATCCAAATCTTATTTTCTCCCGTGAGCTTTTTTATCTGCCGGAATATTGCAGCATCTGTTAGCTGTCCGATCATGAAAGCGGTTAGTGATGCCACGATGATATTCATTCCTTGTCCCAGTACCTGGGCATAAGCTGCCTGCATATCGGGTACATTATTCATTTCCTGAGAAACCTTCCACCAGCCGGAGGGTGCCGTATGGATTGCAAAATAGAAGACAAGGAAAGCAAATGTGATCAGGATAGCAACCAATATACTCAGGAACCGGACACCACGGATTCCATAATATTCATTTATGATATCGGTCATAATGAAAACCACGGGCCAGGTCAATACGCCCACGCTGAGATCATAAGACAACCCGTTTTCTCCGAACAGACTGAAGCTGGCCTTTTTCCAGCCGAGGGTTTCTTCCAGTGAAAATATTTTCACACCAATCACTTCCGCCAGAATGGCATTGGTAATAAAAAGCCCCCCGAGGATAATAAATAAGCGGGTAGGTTTGTCCCGGATGATATTATGGATCATGAATTGCTATTATTTAAAGTTAGGATTCCGCTGACCAAAAGAAAAACCTGAAGGATAAGAAAAACGGTGTTAATAATGGGTAAGGTCTGTGCTGAAGGCTTGCCCTGTTTTGACCAATACCGGATATTAAACAATATACCAGCCAGGTTCAGCAGCGGGGACAATAGTAATCCCATGATCAATATCGTGGATTCAATTACCGTCCCCTGCAGCAGCGGGTAGTATCGCATGAGCATGGCCAGCAAAAAGCTCATATTGCCAACAAATAAGAGTTTATTGAGTTGTGAATTTGTCAAAATGCGTCCTTTAAAGGTCAAATATGTATTATTTTGCCGGCTAAATCGAAAGCCGGCACATGAAATCCAACTGGTTCAAACAGGCGTCGCCCCATATTTACGCCCTAATAGCGTTCCTGGTAATTGCAGTTATATACTGTCAGCCTGCCCTGATGGGAAAGGTAGTTGAGCAACACGACATCCTGGGCTGGAAAGGAATGGCACAGCAATCCATGGAATACAAGGAACAGCACGGTCATTTTCCACTCTGGTCCAATAGTATGTTTGGCGGAATGCCTGCCTATACATTTACTTCCAATGGGGCCCCGGTAGAATTGATATACCTGCAGGTCTTGCTGACGCTGGGTTTACCAGAACCTGTGAGCTTTTTCTTCCTTGCCTGTATCAGTTTTTATTTTTTATGCATGGTTCTCAGGATCCGTCCACTGGTAGCGGTTATGGCGGCAATTGCCTATGCGTATTCAACTTATGACCCCGTGATCATAGCAGTGGGTCATAATACCAAAATGTGGGCCATCGGTTATGCCCCGGCTGTGGTTGGTTCCCTAATACTGGTATTACAACGTAAATACCTGACAGGTGGGGCATTGCTGGCTGTTTTCTTTGGATTGCAGGTAAGTACCCAACATATACAGGTGGTATATTATACGGGAATTGTAATGGCTTTCATCTGCCTTGCCTACCTGGTAAACAGCATCCGAAATAAGAAAACTACCAGCCTCCTACCCGGGTTTGGAATCGCCTTGCTGGCAATTTTGGTGGGTCTTGCCACCTATGCGGTGAGTTGGTATCCCCTAAAAGAGTATTCCAAGGAAACCATGCGGGGAGGACGTTCGGAGATCACTGAAGGAGTGGATACAGGGAACAAAACAGCCGGTGGGTTGGATAAAGATTATGCTTTTGGCTGGAGTTACGGAATTTCTGAAACGCTTACATTCCTGGTTCCCTCCATATATGGAGGGAGTTCCGGGCATATGGCAGGTGGAGAGGTGATTTCGGAATTTGGAGAGGATACAAGAACTGCCGAAGTGCTGATGCAGAAAACAGGAATGCAGCAGGAACAAGCCAACAACTTTGTAAAACAGTTACCCGCCTATTGGGGAGCCCAACCGGGAACTTCCGGTCCGGTATACCTGGGAGCGGTTATATGCTTTTTGTTTATACTGGGGATGATTTATGTGAAATCGTGGCACAAATGGTGGATAGTGGCGGCAACCCTCGTAGGGATCATGCTGGCTTGGGGAAAGAATTTTTCTTCGCTTAATTATTTCCTCTTCGATTACCTTCCTTTTTACAATAAGTTCCGGGCTCCATCGATGGCGATGATCCTACCGCAGCTGACATTTCCTTTACTGGCAGCACTTGGACTGGAGCAATTTATGGCCACGAACAGGGATGCATCAGATGAAAAAAGATTCCGGACTGCTCTTTACATAACCGGCGGGGTGCTGGCAGTGCTGGCAGCATTTTACTTCATGGCAGATTTTAGTGGTGCTAATGATGCTTCGCTCAAACAACAACTTGCCGGAATGATGTTACAGGGACAGCAACCGACTCCCGAAATGCAACAGCAAGCAGCTGACTTTGGACAGGCAATAGTATCCGCCTTGCGCGACGACAGGCAAGCGCTTTATGGAGGGGACCTGTTAAGATCCCTCATACTGATATTGATTGCTGCCACACTTCTGTATTTCTACCGGAAGAATAAAATCAGTTCAACCATTTTATTGGTGGGAATACTGGCTGTTAGTTCTTTTGATCTTATCGGGGTGGCCACCCGCTATCTCAGTCACCAGAATTTTGTTGAAAAAGAAGCTTTTGAAGCCGGCCTGCAACCCAATGCCGCGGACTTAGCCATACGCAATGATACACGTTTACCATTCCGGGTATTTGACCAAAGTTCCGGAAGTAATCCCTTTGAAAGTTCCAGGGCCTCTTATTTTCATAACAGCATCGGTGGGTATAGTCCAGCCAAGCTTGGACTGTACCAGGACCTGATCACGCACCAACTTGGCAAGGGAAATATGGCCGTTTTCAATATGCTCAATACGCGCTATTTCATCCTGCAGGATCCAGCCAGTGGACAAGCCACTGCGCAACAGAATTCCGAAGCGTTTGGCCCTGCCTGGTTTGTAAGGGAGCTGAAAATTGTGAAGGATGGAAATGAAGAAATGAAAGCATTGGACAGTACCTCCTTAAAGGAAATTGCTGTGATCCAGGAAAAATACTCAACAGAGGCAGGTGGGCAGCCTAAATTTGACAGTTCCGCCACCATCACCTGGATCGAAAATCTGAATGATATTGTCAGGTATAAAACCAATGCCACCACAGACCAGTTCGCAGTTTTCAGTGAGATCTTTTACGATAAAGGCTGGAATGCATACCTGGACGGGAAACCCGTACCACATGTTAAGGTTAACTATGTATTGAGAGGAATGAAAGTGCCTGGTGGGGCCCATGATATTGAATTCAGGTTTGAACCAAGGGATGTAAAAGTCAGTACGATGGTTACCACCATCAGTTCGATCCTGGTTTACCTGGTACTGCTGGCAGTTGCATATCTTGGCTGGAAACGAAATGCCCTCCCATGATATCAGTGATCATCAGCTCCTATAACAGGGCGGACTATATCATAAATGCCATCGCCAGCCTCTATAATCAAACGATTTCAAAAGATCGTTACGAGATCATAGTGGTTGACAATAACAGTACGGATAATACAGAATCGCTGTGTCGAAAATACATAGCCGAACATGCAGATGCCAATATCCGGTTCCTGAAGGAAAGCAGCCAGGGATCATCCTATTCGCGTAATGCTGGTGCCCGTGCGGCTTCGGGTGATTTACTGACATTCATTGATGATGATGCCGTAGCTTTTCCGGATTTCCTGGAAAGGATTACAGATTTTTTTACGCTTCACCCAGAAGCCGGTGGTATGGGAGGTCGTATCATTCCTAAATACATCCCATCCGAACCCGCATGGATGTCATATTATGTTTCTTCTTTGGTTGCCAATTTTGATTATAGCAAGGTTGTAACGGAATTCAGTGCAAATCGGTATCCATTTGAACCCAATATGACGGTAACGCGTGAGGCCTTTTTTGCCATTGATGGTTTTGATACCAGTTTACCAGGGGTGGTAGGAAAACTCAGGATTGGAGGAGAGGGAAAGGATTTCTTCTTTCGGATGAAAGCGAAAGGGTATCGGATATTCTATGACCCCTCCGTTAAAGTTCATCATGTGGTTGAAGTAAAAAAACTAACTAGTGAATACCTCTACCGGGTAGCATCGGGTCAAGGCAGGGGTGAACGTGTACGGGTCATGAAAATTGGCAAAAGAGCCTATTACAAAAAAACAGCGGAGTACGTGTTAAAATTAGGTGCCGCGGTGGTTTTGGGAATAGGATATGCCCTTAAGGGGAAAGCCCAAAAAACATGGCCGGTCATAAAGTTCAGGGTGGATGCCTTAAAGGGGCTGACAGAAAAATTTGAATATTAATGCCAGTAAGGATCACCATCATAACGATCTGCTTTAATAATCTGCCTGAACTACAGGAAACCTGCAATTCTGTGGATATGCAAGGGATAAAACCCTATGAACATTGGATCATTGACGGTTCCACCAACAGTGATATCAGCAATTGGCTAAAGGAAACTGAGCACCCCGGCTACCGGTATTGGATATCTGAAAGAGATCATGGGATTGCTGATGCATTCAATAAAGGGATACTGCGGGCCACCGGGGACATTGTAAATATGCTTAATTCAGGGGACTGTTATTGGACAGCGAATGTCCTGAACCAGGTTTCAGCCAGTTTTGAACAGAAGCCAGACATAAAATGGCTGCATGGTAAATGCGTCACGGAAAGAGGTGGCAAAAAGGTAGTCCTGGGAAAGCCATTTGATCCTGATAAATTATACAGAGGAATGCGTTCCGTATGGCATCAAACCATGTTTCTGCGAAACGAATTACATGAAAAGTACGGTTTATATGATACCGCTCTGAATATTGCAATGGATTATGACCTGTTGTGCCGGATTTCGGGGGAGCCCTTTTTATTCCTCGAAGAAAAGCTGGTATCCTTTGCACCACACGGTATCAGCCAATCGGGATACCTGGAATCTCTACGGCAAATGAAACAGGTTTATACCCGGCATTTTGGAAAAAGTATCCTGGTAATGATTTGGCAAACCAGACTAAAGATTTTATACTACCTGTTGAACAGTCCGGTTGGAAAACACCTGTATGCGATAAAGACCCGGCTCAAGCTGGAAAATATGTGAGCATTATATTTGGCTGAACCAGGAACGCAAATAGTTAAGAGACATCAGCAGTTTGGAAGCTACGCCATTCCTGAGGGTAGTTGGTGAAAATTTAGCCTGGAAGGCAAGCATATTTCTGATGATGGGATGCACCGGGTAGTTATAAAGGTCAGCTATCTCTGCCGTGGTTCGTATTCCCAGGTTGCGGTACAGGCGCCAGAAATAATCAAATACAAAATAGTTTCTAAGAATACCAGCTCCCATTTTCTCCAGCAGCAGGTGGTTTTCAGGAATCTGGACTTCTTTCACCAGGAAAGTGTATTTGGTCACCTGCTCCTTGTTGAAACCAATCTGAAGCAGAATTTCGTCAATATATTGCCATCCCCCGGTATACCGGATACAACGGATATAATATTCAAAATCCACAACATACTTAAAGCGGTTGTCGTAAAAAAGAGGGATGTCTCTTCGAATCAGGGTACAACTTGGGTTACCAACATAAACTTTCCGGAAAAGGTGTAAAGGATTAACCCGAAGCATAAGCAAATCGGGAAGCTTACAACGAACGGTTTGGGTGATATTTGAATCTTCCTCCACATTCCTGAAGGCGGAAAAAAAGAAACGGCAATCCGGGTACCTAAGCGTGTATTGATAAAAGCGTTCCAAAGAAGCTGCATCCGTGAACCAATCGTCATCATGCATCATCTTGATCCATTTTCCGCTGGATCTCCGGATGGCTTCATTCCAGTTTTCAGGAGTACCCAGGGCAGATACATTTTTATAATAATGCAGGGTGAATTTTTGTTCAAATTGCTGGCAACACTCCTGTACGGAATTGTCGGGGCTGTCATCGGTAACAATGACTTCGAAATCCCGGAAAGTCTGGATCTCAATACTGGCCAACAACTTTTCCAGGTAATCCAGGCGTTTATATGCAGGAATACAAATAGAGATAAGGGGCGGGCCAATCTTCATGAAGCTTTTATTGTTTACATTCGCAAAATACGCATAGCAGTCAAACAAACAGCAAAAATGACCCGAATTGCAGCTGTGACCATTTTATACAATCCGGATCAATCTACACCGGTTAATATACTTTCATATAGCAATCTGGTTGATAGGGTTTATGTGATCGACAATACCGAATTGATAAACGATACAATTGCGCAAACAATCAAACAGATTTCCAATGCTGTTTACTATCATGATGGCCAGAATCAGGGAATTGCGCAACGATTGAATGAAGCTGCTGATTTTTCAATTAATGACGGATACGAATTACTGTTGACGATGGATCAGGATTCTTTCTTTAAACCGGGAGAATTTGAAAAATATTTACACTGTGTTCAGGTATGCAAAGATCCGGCTGTTGCTATGTATGGTGTGACATTCAATGAAATTGTAAATCCTACAAAGGAATGCAATGCCCAGGAATCACTTGATCTGATAACATCAGGAAGCATTTTGAATCTCATCCATTTTAAAGCTTTGGGAGATTTTGATGAAGCACTTTTTATTGATGAAGTAGATTTTGAATACAGTTACCGAATACGACAAAGTGGATACAAATCTTTGCTGTTTTCCGGAATTCGTTTAGAACATAGTCTTGGCAATACAGGCGAATATTGGAGCCTGACAGGGAAAAAAACAAAAAGAAGTCTGCACAGCCCCCATCGTATTTATTATATGGTGCGTAATTTTTTTTATGTAAATAATAAATATAAAAATGCCTTTTCAGATCATAAGGCTAAGCGTAAACGTGCACTTGCCAACAGGTTGAAAAATAACCTGATCTATAACCATAGCCGTTTTCAGGTATTGGGGATGGCAATTAAAGGCTATTTCGACTATCTTGCTATGAAAACGGGTAAATTAAATTCCAAATAATCGTGGGTAACTCATTTATTTCAAACATCCGTAGAGATATAGTCAAAAAGGCAAAGACAATTTTTCATAATCCATATAGTCCTTTCGGTATCAGCTGGTCTCAGGTAAAAATTATGCGCAACCAGGCAGCTGGCACCATGCAACAACTAATATTATTTGGAAAACCTTTTTTTTATAATAAGGGAGAGGAAGTGTTACATGCCTTAGATGAAATTTTCATAGCAGAATTTTATAAGATAAAATTTGATACGCGAACACCCTTTATTATTGATTGTGGTGCCCATATTGGCATGAGTGTTTTATACTGTAAACAAAAATATCCCGGCGCCCGTATAATTGCCTTTGAACCGGATGAAGTGAATTATAATATACTTTCAAAAAACATAACCAATGCAGGGTTGAATGGTGTGGATTTGCGAAATGAGGCTGTTTGGATAGAGAATACCACACTTAACTTTGCAGGTACGGGGAGTATGAGTTCCAGAATTGATGAAATGTTTCATGAAAATTCAGTTACAGTAAAAGCGATCCGACTAAAAGATATTCTCCATGAGGAGGTGAATTTTTTGAAATTGGATATCGAAGGCGCTGAATACAAAGTAATTCTGGATATAAAAGAAAAATTGCATTTCATCCAATATCTTTTTATTGAATACCATGGCTCATTTAAGCAGAACAGCGAATTAAATGAAATACTTCAAATAATAGCAGATGCAGGGTTTAAATATTATATAAAAGAAGCTGCAGAATCGTATAAAACTCCATTCTTGCGAAACGGGCAAACAGCAGAATATGACCTGCAATTAAATATTTTTTGCTTCAGGAATTAACGGATCAGTTCAATAGTCCCTTTCTCATTTACATTACCACATACGGAATTCCCTATCAAATGATAGACATAAGTGCCAATGGGTTGCTTTACACCGTTGAATGTACCATTCCAGCAATCTGCCGGACTTTTGCTCATAAATACCTGTTGGCCCCACCTATTCCAGATCCTCAACTGATATCCTGAAATAAAACCGAATTTTGAAGCACCGAAACAATCATTTTTGTTATCGCCGTTAGGACTAAACGCATTGGGAATTTTAATACCCTCCCCTGAATTTATAGCATTGAAAGATACTAATACAGAATCGGTTACAAAACACCCATTTGGATCAAAAGCTTTCACATAATAAGTAGTATGTTTTCCCGGTGCGACCTTAATATAATTATTACCTTTTTCAATAATAGAATTATCAGGAAACCATTCTAATTGATTTGAGCCCGAAACTTGCAGGGTAGCTATGGATTGTTTACAATCAATATCATTTGACTTTATGATAGTTATTTCTGGTACGGGTAACAATGACACTGTACTTGTCATCGTATCTGTAATATTGCACTTTTCATCATTGATTATAACGGAAAACAATCCATCTAATGTACCATCCAACTTAAGTTCGGGACTATCTCCCAGGTAATTTAGTTCGTGAAACCATTGGTACGAAGTTCCCCCCAGGGCTGTAAGGGTTGTTTCAGTTGCATAACAGATTTCCATTTCCGGGGCATTTATGGAAAATACCGGCTTAGGAATAACGGTTACTGTTACCGAATCTTCAGCCGTGCATCCTGAAATTGATTCAGCTGATACATAATAAGTGGTTGTCTGAACAGGACTCACTTTTGGAGAAGATGATGTGTAATTATCCATATTGGTATTAGGATACCAGGTAACTGTTGATGGATCATCTGTCTCAACTAAAAGTGTTTTCTCCATACCTATGCAAATTTCATCATCTTCGCTAGCAGCTATAGTAGGTGGAGAAACAACATTAAGATTTATATATTCAGAAAATAATTTATACTCACTTAACAGGATATTATCGAGCGCAAATACATTGTTTCCTGTTGGTAAGAGTCCCGTAACTAATTTTATTTCCACTTCTGTCAAATTGCCAGAATTCCAAATCAATTGATATTGCTGCCATTCACATAAAGGAGCGTTCCCATATTCATATTGGTCAATTTTTGATCCGTTAATATAGATATGGATTCTGGGATTCCCAGACTTTAGATTAGCGATGTTATATTCAAATAGATAATTTGTATTGGCAGCAATATTAACTTTTGAACTCCAAATAGTAGTCCCTGTAATGTTTTCTCCATTCAAAAGCAGCATCTTTGAAACGGATGAGGGAACGTCACATGTAATCTGATCATTCCAAACTTTTGGGATACTTCCAATTGTATAATTCCCGGGAATCTTGCCGTCGGGTGAATAATTATACTCGGATAGGAATGAAAGATTGCCGGATTCAAAATTCCCATTTATAATACGGTTCTCCCCCAATTCCATTCTTTCATAATAATATGTTCGCGAGATGTCTGCAAGAATTCGTTGATCTTGTGATCTTACTCCTGTAATCTCATCTGCTAAGGTCCAGCAATAAGTATGCGATTGTGGGGCTCTCAATATTATTTCTGAGCCCTTACATACTGTTGTATCAAGCTGTTTTTGTTGAATATAACCGGCGCGTATTGTTTTAACAACTTGTGACTGACAGCCATTAATATCTGTTACAGATAACGTTACTGGTATATCCTGGTCTATGTTTTCGACAAAAAGCGAAGGCGTGAATGAATCAGAACTACCAAAAGAACCAAAATTCCACAGCATATTTTGGACTCCTGAATTATTGTGAACAAATTCCACCGTTGATGGATTACATAAAGATTGTCTGAAACCAAAATCCACCTTTTTATCGCAGATAATATTGCATGAGTCCTGAACAAAAGAACAATAAGGATTAGTACTATTGATGGATGCATTACCAATTAGCATTCCGTTCCATTTTATATTACCCTGTTTGTTTTGCAAATTATCAAATTGATAGTATGCCCTTAATCCAGAAGCCGATGTAGGGGCAGGCAATGGATTATTTAAAAATGAACGCAATTCTTCCTGTGTTCTTGCTATATCCCAAATCCTTACTTCATTGATATAACCGATTAATGCCGTTCCATAATATCCAGGTTGCCATGCATATTCCCCTATTGTGGTAATCCAATCATTTGTTATCATATTCCCAGTGCAAGCAACTTCACTCAACAAAAAACCATTTCTATAAAATTTTAATTTGGCGCCATCATAAACCATGGCTACGTGGTATGTTTTCTCAGACTTGAATTCACACACGGGATTTGTACGGAAATATCCGTTTGTTGTTGTTATTTCTGCACGATCTGCTCTTAGCAAATAGTTAGCATCATTGGGGTCACTTTGTTTAGAAACTATGTCGCCCTGGCCATGGGAAGTGGTATCCAAAGGCAATGCAGTACGGGTAATCAACGCTTCAACTGTAATTTGGTTTCCCTGAATATCAAGATCACCTATTTGAACACCACCGCCAATGCCATTTATATTTAACCAGGTATTGCAATCGGTCGTTAAAGGAGTCATTTGGGATTGGGCCTTAAACCCGAAAACCACTAAAAATTGAATTAAAAGGATAAAATGAAAGATAGGGTAAGGTAGTTTTTTGTCCATTTTTCGCTATATAACGGCCCTGCGAATAAATAGAGAATAATTTGATTATACAAGAAATAATTGCGGACTTATTTTGGAAAATTAATATTTAGTTTTGATCCTCATGGGCAGTATCCAAAAGCAAAGCATCAAATCTACCGTAATCATTATTTTGGGATTTGCGGTGGGTGCTTTCAACATGCTCATTCTTGTTCCCCGGATCCTATCACCCGAAATGCTTGGATTGACCAGGGTTATTACTGATGCGGGATTAACGCTCGCAACTTTATGTACCCTAGGCAGCCTGCCGGTTATTTATAAATTTTTCCCCTTTTATAAATCCTATTTAAAACCTGAGAAGAATGATCTTCCATTTGTAACAGCAATTATTTGTATTCTTGGATTTATCATATTATGTTTCGCTGGCTGGCTCGGGCGAGATATAATAGTCCGAAAGTTTACAGAGCGTTCACCCCTATTCGTTGAATTCAGCTACCTGGTTTATCCTTATTGTTTTTTCCTTTTATTCTTTATGTGGTTGGAAGCATTCGGCTGGTCATTCCGAAAAAGCATCACCACCAATTCGTTGCGTGAGTTATTACCCCGTTTACTTTTCACATTGCTATTGTTGTTTTTTGCTGCAAACATTATAGGTGAAACCCGCTTCCTGCAATTCTTTTCTCTTTCCTATATGATTTCAGGTTTTGTTTTGTTTATAATCCTGCGGCAAACCAAACAATTCTTGTTTATCCCTACTAAAAGTACCGTTACCCACAGACTCCAAAACAAAATGACCAGTTTTGGTTTTTTTGTATTTGGTTCCCAATTTCTGAACCTGCTTTCCCGCACCATCGATACTTTCATATTAACCGCTAAAGGTGAAAGAGGACTTACAGACACCGCGGTACTTACCATAGCTACATATGTTGTCACCTTACTGGAAGTACCTCAAAGAAGCATGAACGCCGTAACAATTCCTGTATTGGCAGAATGTTGGAAGAACAAAGATCTCAGTGGCATAACAAGTATTTACCGAAAAAGTGTAGCTAACCTGCTGGTAGTGGGTTTGGGAATATTCGCCATTATTTGGCTCAACCTACACAACCTGTCTTCTTTATTAGGAAAAAACTTCAGTGGCATTGAAGCGGTGATTCTGTTCATGGGTATTGGCAAACTTATTGACCTTGGAACCGGCGCCAACAGCCAAATCCTGGGGACTTCCAGTTATTGGAAGGTGGACTTTATCACCAACGTCGTATATACTTTGGTGGCATTGCCCATGAATTACCTGCTGATCTCACATTTTGGTTTAATGGGAGCCGCATATTCCATGCTAATTTCATTAAGTTTTTATAACGCCCTGAGGTTTTTCTTTTTATACTTCAAATTCGGCATGCAACCCTATACCATAAAAAATCTAGTAGCTATTCTGATTGCGATTTTTTCAACCATAATAGCAGGGCTTGTGCCGGATCATCCCAACATTATAATCGATACATTGATCCGGAGTACTGTCTTCGGTGCATTATTTGTTCCTTCCCTTTATTATGCCAGGGTTTCGGAAGAAATTAACGGGATCCTAGAAAAATATACCACCATACTGAGAGGCCGGAATTAAAGTTTAGCTATGCTATCTCTTGAGAACCCATACTTTTCCAAATATTCCAGGTATAAGCTCAATCCTTTTTTCTTTTCTTCATCCAGTTTGTATATGATATCACGAGTATAATATTGATGAAGGTCATAGGCAGGATAAGGGTGTTGCCGGATCACCTCATCCAATCTTTGCAACCCGTATTCATTGGCCCGGTTAAACGCCTCAATAAACTCCGGATCAATCGGCTTGTTACTAATCCAGCCTGCAAAAACAAATGGCAGACCGGTCATGGATTTCCAGGCTTCGCCAAGATCGTAAATAAAAGACGACTTTGCTCTTTGCTCAAGGGCTCTGTCACCTATTACCACTCCCGCTGTCGTTCCCTGGATACGATCCCTGAAGTCATCTTTCGTATCAATAATTAAAGGATCTATTTTCCAATATTCTTTCATAAGTATCCGGGCCAATCTTACGGATGTGCGGCTTTGGTAGTCCAGCAACACTTCTTTAATTTCCTCAACGGGCACTTCACTAAAGAGACAAACTGAGGCAACGGGGCCATCACAACATATCCCATAATCTGCAACAAAATGCGGGTCTTGTAAGCGGGGCAGGATGGCCACGGGAACCAACCCGATATCAATACTATCATTCAGTAATTTCGCTGCAATATTAGCCGGAAAGTCCATTTGCAGGCTAATCCTGTCTTCCAACATTCCTTTTTCCAATCCAAATATCAGCGGCTTGGTATTCAGGTAGCTCACCGCTCCCACTCTGATTTTTCTGTCCACTCGCTTTGATTTAATTTTGCAAATATACATCTCCTGTAGGGTGCAAGCCGACGGGTTAACAGTAAATTTCAATATGGAACTTCAATCCCTTACTGCCATTTCCCCCATTGATGGACGCTATCGTAACCAATTGCAGCACTTAGACGAATATTTTTCTGAATATGCCTTGATGAAATATCGGGTCATAGTTGAGATCGATTACTTTCTGTTTCTTGCGGATAACCGGTTTTTCAAACTGCCGGTTAAAGCCAGGAACTTTATGAAAGAAGTGGCTTTCAATTTTAGTCCCACAGATGCGCTAGTTATTAAGGAAACAGAAAAGGTGACCAACCACGATGTGAAAGCAGTGGAATATTTCATTAAAAGTAAGCTGGAAGCCTGCGGAGCGGGTAATCTTGTGGAATGGGTACATTTTGGACTCACTTCCCAGGACGTCAACAATACTTCAGTACCCCTGAGTTGGAAGCATGCCGTTGAATTGGAATATCTTCCCGCAATTCTGAACCTGAATAACCATTTCCGGGAATTAGCCCACCAGTGGCGCGATGTTCCTATGCTGTCACGCACCCACGGTCAGCCGGCTAGTCCAACCAGGCTTGGTAAAGAGATCATGGTTTTTGTTGAGCGGATCTCCAATCAGATAGAGTTGATGATGCACATACCTTATAGCGCAAAATTTGGTGGCGCTACGGGGAATTTCAATGCCCATTATATTGCTTATCCTAAGAAGGACTGGGTAAAACTGGGGAATAATTTTGTAAATACCCTGGGTTTACAGAGACAGCAGTTTACCACGCAAATTGAGCACTATGATAATCTGGCCGCACATTTCGATTCTTTAAAAAGAATCAATACTATACTATTAGATTTCTGCAGGGATATATGGACCTACATATCCATGGATTATTTCAAACAG
>CBFGLD010000024.1:0-24598 GCA_965649495.1 uncultured Flavihumibacter sp.
AATCCAGGAAAGGGCCATCCGGATTATCCGAGCGCCCAACCCGCACATTGTACTTCGTTTCCAGCCAATCGTAAGATATAAACAGGTAATACTTCTTTAACTGCGGATGGTAGATGACCTCGGGCGCTTCAATATTACCATTGTACCGACCGGCGGTGAAGCCCCGGTTGGCAATTCGCTTACCTTTATAACCCGGTGATTTTGACAACCCCGAAACCGGATCTAACGGAAAGGCATAGATGCCGTCCCATGCTGATCCATAATAAAACCATTGATCGCCGGATGGCGTTATCACTACAGCGGGATCAATTGCATTGGTCTGTATGCTTGCGTCATCTTTTGACACCACCACCAGGTCTTTTTCTATCCAGGGACCTTCAGGTGTAGCCGCGGTGGCAAGCCCGATCACACTCAGCCGGGGCTTGGAACAGGTCAGGGAATAATACAGCCGGAATTCATTTCCCACCTTCAGCACATACGGAGCCCACAGCGATTCAAAGGGTGTTCCCCCATTCTGCCGGA
Source organism: uncultured Flavihumibacter sp. (assembly GCA_965649495.1). Taxonomy (GTDB): domain Bacteria; phylum Bacteroidota; class Bacteroidia; order Chitinophagales; family Chitinophagaceae; genus Flavihumibacter. Next base: position 523 of record CBFGLD010000024.1, read on the forward strand.
TGAAGTCGGCCCCTTTTTCGGGTAGCCCATTGAATACCCAGCCCACGGTTTTCCACTCCACCAGGTCCTTCGACTTCCGGATCTGCAACCCCGGCCTGATGGTATTTCCCCATGCCACATCCGTACTGTAAGCATAATATTGATCGCCGACTTTCAGGATGGATGGGTCATGCACATTATGGGATCCCCAGAAATAAAATTTATCCGGTGAGGCAATATCCTCATAGTTATCGCGAATGGAATTGATATCAAATGACGGCGTTGGACCTGGCGCGGGCACAGGCTCTGGTGCCGGATCCGGACCTGCATCCGTTTTAGAACAGCCCACCGCCAGAACGGTAAACAATAAAACCTTCCAGATCGTTTTCATGGCTTGTATTATCGCAGTTCTAATACCACCACGGATGCCGGTGGCAGTTTCAGTGCAACTTGCTTTCCTTTAATAACTGCACCGTTAAATACGGCAGGCTTCACTTTTTCCGGTTGCTCAAAACTGTTATGATCCTGCAGCCTGCCCGATACCAGTACCCGTCCTTTCACCGAACGAAAAGCAACCGCTCCCAGGTCAATATTTACCTGGTGTGATTGGGACGGATCAATATTCACGAGGGAAATATGTGTCACTCCTGCAGCATTGCGTGATGCTGAAACCGAAATGGCATCCAGGGTATCTTTTCCATACCGGTAGGCCGGGCTCTCGAAACTAACGGGTATCAGGGTAGCGTCCTGGTGTACATTATACATCTCCATCACATGAAACGTGGGCGTCAATATCAACTTTTCCTTGTCTGTCAGGATCACCGCCTGTAATACATTGATGGTCTGGGCCAGGTTTGCCATCCGCACCCGGTCTGCATGGTTATTGAAAATATTGAGGGTCACACCTGCTATCATGGCGTCCCGCATGGTATTCTGCTGCTGCAGGAAACCCGGGTTGGTTCCCGGAGTGGCTTCATACCATCCGCCCCACTCGTCCACCACCAGCGCCACTTTCTTTTTCGGATCGTATTTATCCATGATGGCGCTGTGTTTTTGTACCAGCTCTTCCATTTTTAATGCTGAACGCATGGTGGCGGCATAGTGCTCTTCGGTGAATTCGGTAGCGGGACCTTTCTTTCCCCAGTCTATGACAGCGTAATGATGTAAGGCAACACCCTCCAGCATCTGGTGGGGTATGTCACGCATTAATACTTCGGTCCATTTATAATCGCCGGAATTAGCCCCCGATGCGATCCGGAATAATTTATCTGAATTACCCCAGTCGGTCATGAAAGTGGCATATTTCCGGTATTCATTGGCGTAATATTCCGGAACCATGTTACCGCCGCAACCCCAGGCTTCATTACCCACCCCCCAATAACTAACGTTCCAGGGCTTTTCGCGACCATTTTCCTTACGCAGCTTGCTCATGGGACTAACCCCTTCAAAGTTGACATACTGTACCCAATCAATGAGCTCCTGTACCGTGCCGCTGCCCATATTTCCTGCCAGGTAAGGCTGTGCCCCGATTCGCTCACACATATCGAGGAAATCGTGGGTCCCGAAACTGTTGTCCTCGGTAACGCCGCCCCACCACTTGTTAACGATCGTGGGTCTTTTTTCACGGGGACCAATTCCATCCTTCCAGTGATAGGTATCCGCAAAACACCCCCCGGGCCAACGCAGTACCGGTACTTTCAATTTCCGGAGGGCATCAATGACATCATTGCGCACCCCTGCTGTATGCGGCACCACCTTACTGGTATCACCCACATAAAATCCGCCGTAAATCCAGGTGCCCAGGTGCTCCGCAAAGTGACCATAAATATTTTTGTTGATAACATGTTTCGCTTCAGTGGTCCTGAGCGATACATTTACCTGCTGTGCGTGCAGGGATGCCGATGAAACGATGGCCGTTGCAAGGGCCACAACGGTTCCGGAATGCGCCTTGATGGCTTTTCTAATGTTTGGTAACATGCGTGTCAATTATCCTGTAATTTATAATTGTTGAATATACACTTTCTGCCAGTGACAACATCTTCCTCCTTGGAGAAATTGGGGGAACCGGGAACGGTCCCCCTTTTTGACTCCAAATAAACGACTGCTGCTTGCTGTATGAGAAACACTTAATAACTCGGATTTTGTACCCATCCCTTGTTGATCTCGATCTCCGATTGCGGGATGGGGAAGTATTCCCTGCCGGGTTGGTAGGAACTGAATTCGGGATCCCGCTCCTTCAGTTGGGCCAGCTTAACCGGATCCTTCAGCCATCCCCACCTGTTGATATCATCAAAACGTTTTCCTTCCAGCGAAAACTCCAGCAGACGCTCGTGTGCAATCTGGTCGCGCATCTGCGCCTGTGACATCCCTGGCTTTGTGGTGGACAGGTCCGGCAGGTTCACCCTGTCGCGAACCAGCTGGATCCATTGGTAGGCTTCTGCTGTGGCACCGTTTTCGTTGAGTGCTTCTGCATACATCAACAGCACATCGGAATAACGCATCAGCCTTTCGTTGATGCCGGAACGCCAGTCGAACTCGTTTTCTTTCGTATCATCATTTTGGTACTTCCTTACAAAGAGATCATTCAGGTCGGCAGGATTGCCTCCATAAAAGGTAGCGAAGTCTTTGCCATAAAGGGTAACACCGGGAGCATTAAAGAACATGGTGGCGCGAAGCCGGGGATCATCCTGTCCGTCCACTGTTTTCTCTTCCAGGAAACTGTTGTAAGCAGAACGGGTGGGCTGTACATCCACGAAGCCAAATCCACGGGGACCATAAGTGATAGCGCGGGCGCTGGTCTTACCCCAGGAAGAAGACGGCGTTCCGCCCCAGCCCAGTTCCGTACCACCCGCATCCAGGTCAAATTGTACCTCAAAAATGGATTCGGAATTATTCTCAGCTACCATGGTAAAATTATCGCGGTAATTGTCTGCCAGTCGATAAACACCCAGGTCGATCACCTGCCGGAAAGTTGCTGCGGCATCCTGGAACATGCGGTTGAACAACTGCGCCTTTCCCAGGTACGCCAGGGCAGCACCCTTTGTTGCACGACCTTTATCTCCCTGGTCTGCTCCGCCTACGGCCTCATAGCTGACGGGCAATAATTTTGCCGCTTCCGCAAAGTCGGCCATTACCTTGGCCCAGCCTTGCTCGGCCGTTTCCTGCTCCATATAAAATTCATCCTTACTAGCGGGCAGGGAAGTGGGGTAAGCCACATTACCCCAAAAATTTGCCAGGTGGAAAAAATAGAGACCGCGAAGGAAATAAGCCTGTCCCATTATCCGATCCTTCAGCGCCTGGTCCATCTCAATGGCTGGCACATAATGTAACACCTGGTTGGCTTTGGAGATACCTTCGTACCAAGCCCCGTAGGACCAGCCATAAATAGCTCCATCGGCGGTATTGAGGGCAAATTTGCCGGTATTATACATCTGTAACCAGGGACTGTTACTCTTGGCGTCATCACCGCGGGTATCCATCATCAGCGGGGTGGACCGCATGTAACTGCCGTCTATCAGCAAGCTGGCATAAGCCGCGTTCACACCCTTCAGCGCATCATCCGGGGTCTTCCAGAAACTGGCAGAAGTGGGCGCATTCGGGTTAACGAGATCCAGTTTCTTCTCGCAGGCCGAGAATGCAAGCGATGCGGCGGCAAACAAAACCGCGTATATTCTATTAGGAGATCTTTTCATTTTCCTTGTTTTTTGAAGATTTCAGTATGATTAAAACCCTGCCTGGATTCCGAACATATACGTTCTCGGGTTGGGCCAGGAGCCAATGTCAAAGCCGCGGCTGTAGAGGCCGTCACTCATGAAATCCGGATCGTATCCTTTGTATTTGGAAATAGTGAGTGCATTCTGGCCCGAGACATAGAAACGCAGTGAGCTGATCACTTTCGTAAAAGAAAGGGCTGCGGCCGGTACGGTATACCCCACCTGGAAATTCTGCAGGCGGATATAGTTGCCGCTTTCCACGAAACGGTCACTAAGACGTGCATTACCGTTAGGATCGCCGATTACCGGGCGCGGAACATTCGTGTTGGTATTGGTGGGGGTCCAGTAATTCAGGAAATCCGTGTGATAGTTGGCATACAATCCCAACATCAGGTCATGGTAAATGCCGTTCACCACTTTATTACCCGCATGCCCCTGCCAGAACATGGAGAAATCAAAATTTCCATAGCTGGCATTTGCATTCAATCCAAAGTAAACCTTAGGGATACTGTTGCCCTGGTAAACGCGGTCCAGGTCATTGATCACACCGTCACCGTTAGCGTCCACAAAGCGTACATCACCAGGGGCGGCATTCACTTGCTGGGCATGCTTGGCAATGTCTTCCTGGCTGTTGAACAGTCCGGCAGTCTGGTAAACAAAGATCTCACCCACGGAGCGGCCCACTTCTGTTTTACTGCCTGCACCATAAACAGGATCATTGTTATCACCCAGTTTCAGCACTTCATTCTTTACAGTATGCATGTTGGCATTCAGGCCGTATTTGAATTTACCCTCACTGTTGCGGTAGCCCAGGCTCAGCTCAACGCCACTGTTTCTCAAAGAGGCGGCATTGGTGGTAATATTGGAAGGAAAGGATCCAACGGTAAGGGGTATGGGCAAACCAAACAGCAGGTCTTTGTTAGTATTACGGTAATACTCAGCCGATACAGTGAATTTCTCGTTGAGCAACCCGGCATCAAAACCGAGATAGGAAGTTACTTTGGTCTCCCACTGAAGCGCGGGGTCTACCACGTTAATGGTGGATGTTCCCGGTGCCAGCTGGCCATTGAATACATAACTGGCGTTGGTATTTACGAAAGCCTGGTAGAGGTAATTCCCGATATTCTGGTTACCCAATTCACCGTACCCTCCGCGTAATTTCAAGGAGCTGATGAGATCCGGCAGCTGAATGAAATGTTCGTTATGGATATTCCAGGCGGCAGCAACAGAGGCAAAGTTACCCCAGCGGTTGGCTGCTTCGAACCGGGAAGAGCCGTCGCGGCGGAAATTCACGGTCAGCAGGTAGCGGTCATCATAATTGTAGTTGACCCGGCCCAGGTAGGAGAGGATGGCATTTTCCTGGTATCCGCTGGAAACGGTCTTTCCCTCTGCCGGCGCCTGCTCGAAATTGGGATAATACGGTTCGGTAAGCCCCCGTGCGCTGGCATAAATGCCCTCACCTCTTTCATACTGGTAGGTAAGCCCCCCCAGCAAATCAATGCCATGCTTTCCGAAATCCTTTTTGTAGGTCAGCAGGTTTTCCGCTACCGTTGAATTGTTGATGCCCCGGTTATCGCGCAAGAGGGAGAGGGTATTGGTATAGTAGGTGCCCATTTCAAACTCCGGCTCAAAATAGGTGTCTTTCCAGTCGGTCCGGTCATAACTCAGGTTAAGCCGGTATTTCAAACCCTTCATTAACTCCAGTTCTCCCCATACACTTCCCAGCATCCGTCCCCGCTGGTTCTTATTGTCCAGCAACGCATTCATGCCGATCACGTTCAGCATGATGCCGCGGTATATGGTTTCGGCCGGACCGCCAAAGCCTCCCTTGTGGGTTGGATCGTGAACGGGTATGGTGGGGAATGCGGTCACCAGGCTGGTTACCATCCCGCCAAATACGGCCCGCGAGCCCATATCATTGAAGGGGGCGGTTTTGTCGGATTGGCTGTAGGCGAACTTGGCACCGTAACTGAAAATTCCTTTGCGGCCGTCCAGGTTAGCGTTGAGTGAATAACGATTGTATTTCTGGGGGCCCCGGTAAGTACCCTCCTGGTCAAAATATCCCAGTGATATATTGTACCGGGCGGCTTCGCTGCCTCCCGAGAAACCAACATTATGGTCCTGGATGATGCCGGTTTTCATGCCTTCTTCCTGCCAGTCGGTATTTACATCCGTTACATAGGAAGGGCTGGAAGGATCGTTGGCCGGGGCGATGGACAGCCCGGCATTCAACTCGGCGGCGGTGACGATCCGCTGGTAATCCTCCCGGCCCGTAAGGGGAAGCTTCCTGGGGTTCCACTGCGCACCGGCATACCCGTTATACTGCACCTTCAGGGCGCCGGCCTTTCCTTTTTTGGTGGTGATGATCACCACTCCGGTTGCGGCACGGGAACCATAAATGGCACCCGCGGATGCGTCCTTCAATACCTGGATGCTCTCAATATCACCCGGGTTGAAATCAAACGGCGCGCTGAGCGGAACACCATCCACCACGAAGAGAGGATTGTTGTTGGTGAAGGAACTCACCCCGCGGATCTTGATCTGTACAAAGCCGCCGGGCTCACCGGACCCGTGTACGGTAACACCCGCTACCTGGCCCTGCAACATTTTTGCGACATCGTAGGAGGCCGTTTTTTTAGCTTCATCTATCTTGACCACACCCACAGAACCCGTAAGGTCCTTTTTACGCTGGGTGCCGTAGCCAACCACTACCACATCTTCCAGGTTACCTGCCGATTCAGAGAGGGAAATGCCGATCTCTTTACCGGGAGTAACCGAAATGTCCCTGGACGTAAAACCAACATTGGTGATTTCAAGAACGTCGCCGGAAGCAGCGGTAATGGTGAACCGGCCATTCTGGTCAGTCATGACCATGGCTTTACCGCCCTTTACAGATACCGTAACCCCCTGCATGGGATTACCTTTTGAGTCAGTAACTTTTCCGCTGACGGTACCGGTCTGAGCAGTAACCTGGATAACCGTGGAAATAAGAAAGATGCAAAAGAGCATGCACCGAAGGGATCGAGTGACAAGCAATCTCATAAGTTGTTTTTATAAATGGTTCACAATACTGAATCCGGCTGGCTATACCGGATTCTTGCACTAAAATAAATGTAATTTTTACATTTAATAACATTTTCCTAAGTTTTTTTTTCAGCACCAGCTTGTTTTTTGTCATTTATACACTTATTAAATGCCAATCACCATGTATGTTACCATTCCAATCAATGCCGTAACTCATTCACTTAAAGTGGGATAGCTTTCCGGTTTCCGTTACATCTTACCTTATCTTTATTGTATGACCGGTGCAGTCCGCCTATCGCAGTTGAGCCTGCTCATTCAGGAGACCCTCCAGGGCGCTTTTGCCTGGAAGCGGTTCTGGGTGATTGCGGAAGTGACCAACCACAGTTTTTACCACCAAAAGGGATTCCATTATTTTGACCTGGTGGAGAGGGAGGAACGTGCAACTCACCGCCCGGGCGGGTGGAGCAAGCAGGCTTCACCCAATATCCTGACTAAAATGGCAGCCGTAGCGTGGACATCCGGTGCGGCCCGTATCAAGGCTTTTGAAGCCTCCACCGGGCAGGCTTTCACCAATGACATCCAGGTACTGGTGGAGGTATCGGTTGATTACCACCCGGTGTATGGATTAAAACTTACCCTGCTTGACATTGATCCCAGCTTTACGCTGGGGCAGCAGGAACAGGAGCGGCAGCGAACCATCAACCGCTTGCTGCAGGATTATCCGGATTTTGCCTGGCTTCAACCAGACGGCAGCATCCAGACCTTCAACCAGGAACTGGAACTACCGGTAGTGATCCAGCGCATTGCCATTGTGAGTTCCCGAACGGCTGCGGGTTATGAGGATTTCCTGCACAACCTGGAGCATAACCCCTTTCACTATACCTTTATCACGGATGGATTTTTCACAGCCGTGCAGGGCGAGCAGAATGCACCAGCCCTGGCTGCAACACTGGAGGATGTGGCAGCGGCAGCAAGGCGCACCGGGCTGGATTACGATGCTGTGGTCATCATTCGCGGGGGCGGCGCGGCCACAGACCTCTTATTATTTGACCAGCTCGAGATAGCAGCTGCAGTGGCTTCCTGCCCGTTTCCCGTGCTGACCGGTATTGGTCACCAGCGCAATGAAAGCATTACGGATCTGATGGCTCATACCTCGCTTAAGACGCCCACCAAAGTTGCCGAGTTCATCATCCACCACAACCGTTCTTTCGAGCAGGAACTGCTCACCGTACAACAATCCGTGATCATCCATGCCCAGCAAATGCTGGCGGCCTCCCAACAGGAATTACTGCAGTTACGCAGCGCGCTGGTTCACCAGAGCCAGGCATTGCTGTTCCAGCATAAACATACCATCCAGTTATACCGGAACCTTGTGCAACGGCAGCCGGCCCTGCTGCTTTCCGCTAACCATAACCGTTTGCTCCAGGGGCAACAGGCGCTCCAGCTGCTCCAAAAGAACTTCATCAGCAAACAGCGGCTGAGCCTTGATAACCTTTTGCGGCTGACCCGGATGGCTTCGCCCGAAAAGCAGCTACAGCGCGGATTTGCACTGCTGCGCAAAGAAGGAAAGTTTTTGTCGGATGCCCGCACCCTTGAGCCCGGCGATACCATTGACATTATCATGTCAGACGCCGAATTCAACAGCACCATTAACAGTAAAAAATCAACAGATGGAAAACCATTTGACTTATGAGTCCGCATACGCAGAGTTACAGGAGATCTCCGCGGAGATAGAAAACGAAACCATCACGGTAGACCAGCTTGCCGAAAAGGTTAAACGCGCAGCAACTCTCATAGAGTTTTGCCAGGCACGGTTACGATCAACCGAAACGGAAGTAAACAGGATACTGGGGCAAATGGATCAGTAATTGATCCTGACCTCTTTCGCCTTTAGTGGCAGCCAGACCTGCATGGGGCTTGATCCGCGGTTATTCCAGGCAAAATAGGGAATTGCTACCACCTCCCGATTCACTGTACCAACACCCTTTCCATCTTCGCTGACAGCAACCACCATTGCATTGAATTGTATGGTGTTCATACCTCCCGGTAATTGTGGGTCACGGGTCACCTTGAACACCGGTTTCTCCGGCATAATTATGTTCCAGGCAGCCTGCTGATTATCTACACCTTCCACACAATATACCAACGGCCCCAGTTGCAAGGCAGCCCTGTCCTCATTCTGCCGCAGTTCCGGCCGGCTCCTGACCACCCTGACCTGCATGGGAAGTTCCATCTTTACCTTATCCCCCTTTTTCCATGTCCGCCGTATCCGGGCATAACCATTTACCCGTTCATAAGAAGCGGGCTGCCCGTTTACCAGGATCACCGGCTTCTGAGTGAGCGTATCCGCATAGTGGTATAACTTACCAGGAACAGGCTGCTCCAGCCATCCCGGCAACCTCAGGTTCAGGTCAAATGGCTGCCTGCCAGCAGGCTGCACGCGGATCTCGGTGGTGCCGTTCCAGGGATACCCGGTTACCATCTCCAGCGCAACCGGCTTGCCCTTCACGTTAAGCCGGGTATTACTTCCGATATAAAGGTTCACAAAAACACCTTCGGATGATGTTGCATAAATATAGTTGCCTACCGAGGTTACGAGCCGGGCAATATTAGAGGGGCAGCAGGCCGTTCCAAACCATTCCCTGCGGGCATGGTTACCCGCAGATGCCAGCGGGTTTCCGTAAAAGAAACGGTCACCACTAAATGACAATCCATCCAGTGCGGCATTGTAGAGGCTGCGCTCCAGCACATCGATATACTTGCCCTCCCCGGTCAGCATGTTCATCCGCTGGTTCCAGAAGATCATGCCAACAGAAGCGCAGGTCTCACTGTATGCCAATTCATTGGGTAGATCATAGTCCACCCCAAAGCCTTCATTCCTTGCCTGTGCCCCAATGCCCCCGGTCAGGTACATGTTCCGGTACACCACATCTTCCCAGATGGTCTTCATGGCATTCACGTATTCCCGGTCATTGGTCACAGCAGCCACATCGGCCGCCCCCGTATACAGGTACATCGCCCTTACCGCGTGACCGGTGATCTCTTTCTGGTCTTTAACCGGGATCTCATCCTGGCAGTATTTGGGATCTTTCCACTGGTCCCAGATAACTCCTTTTCCATAGCCATGCCCGCGCTGGTCTAAAAACCACTTCGACAGGTCCAGGTATTTTTTATTGCCGGTATGGTGATACAATTTCATCAGCGCCAGTTCTATCTCCTGGTGGCCGGTCACCCAATTCCTCCCGGACAGGCGGAAGGTGGAATCGATATGGTCCGCGAAGCGTATGGCGGCATCCAGCAATTTGCGCTTACCCGTGGCATTATGGTAGGCGATGGCTGCCTCCACGAGGTGACCGGCACAATAATCCTCGTGTTTCTCCATATCTGTCCAGCGCTTGTCCAATCCCGTTAGCGTATAATAGGTGTTCAGGTAACCATCCGGTAACTGCGCCGCGGTGATTTTATCAATCCATTCATCTGCCCTGGCTTCCAGCGAACTGTCGGGGTTTGTGCGCAGCGCATATGCCATGGCCTCCAGCGCTTTGTAAACATCGCTATCATCATAATAAATGCCTTCGTGCTGCCCGGTGGTATGGCCGGCTGCCCGTTCGAAGTTGCGGATCCGGCCGGTCTTATTTTCCGTGTAATCGATGCAGGCCGCCAGGGTACTTTCCGAAACGGTTTGGATTCGCGGACTCCAGAAATCATCGCGGATGTTCACCGCAGAAAAATCAACGGGGTACACCTGCTGCATCGACTGGGCCGAAACCTGCAGGCCGCCTGCTACCGCAATCACTATGGCAAAAACGTTTCGTAACATACTTCCAGGATTATTTAATGAAACAATTTAATGGTTTAGCGGCTATCGCGCACACAGCGAAATCCGATCGTCGCATTCCGCTCAAAACCCGGCGACACCCGCAGCAATTGCTGGCGATAATGCAACGGGCGTGGACCACCCTGCACGTACCACCAACTGCTGGTAGGCTTGAAATAACTTCCGCCTTTAAGGATGATATAGCGATAACTTCCACTTCGGTACTCATCATTGGTCAGTTGCCAGACAGAACCCACCAGGTCATACAAACCATATGGGTTCACGCCCTTCCGGTATTTCCCAACAGGATAGGGTTTGCCATCGCCCATATTACAACGGGATGTACTGGCCGCCCCGTCCTTTTGGGGCCAGGGCCATTCATTTAATGCGGGGGTCTGTGCGGCATACTGCCACTCTATTTCGGTGGGCAGCCTCTTGCCCGCCCAGCTGGCATAGGCCCTGGCATCTTCGTAGCTTACCTGCACTACCGGAAACTTTTCTTCTCCCTGCGGTATCTTTCCATTTATCCAGTGCCGGAGGAAATTGACGGTATCCGCCGGCCGGTACCCGGTGGCATCCAGGAAGCGTTTGAAATCCCGGTTGGTCACGGGGTAACGATCCATATAAAATGCAGGGACATTAATTACCTCGCCGGTATCCTGCACGGGATAGGGTATGATGCCCTCGCTGTTGGTAGCGGTAAACCGGAACGTTCCGGCAGGAACCTGTACCATCTGGTCCGGCAGCACGGTGGCGGGAACTGTTTTTTCGGTTATGGATACCCGCCGCGCTTCGCCGGCGGGGATATGCACCACCTGCTCGTCTAACAGGATGCCATTGTCCATAAGTTGTATGACCAGGTCACCTTCATAACCGCCGAAGTGATGATGCAGCCGGACCTCCTGGCTGCCGGGCTTCAGCAACAACGGCTTTTTATCATAAGCGGGCGCCCCGGCCCAGATGCGCCATTCGCTTCCCCGTTGCGGTGATTGCAGCAGCAGGTCATCACCCTTCCGCTTTGCGTGTATCAGTACCGGCAACCGGGCAATACAGTCCACCGCTCCTTCATTATTGGTTCCCAGGTCAAAGCGACTAAAGGGATCGGTCTGCGCCGGTATATACCACTTCCCTCCGCGGTTTTCGGGTGTTACTAACCGGTGGTGCCAGAGATCAACGTAATGGAAACCTTCCCCGGGAGACACTTCAAATAAGGCTCCCCGGTACCCTTCGGAACGGATACTGTAGATAGTATAAATCGTCTTTTCTCCCAGGGGCCACTGGTTTACCCAGATGCTGTCACTGGTAGTGGGTACCAGCGGGGTCCAGCCCTCCTGGGTGAAGTTCGGACTGTTCTCGCGCAGGATCCTTGTCGTACGGCCCAGGAAAGCGTATTGCTCCTCCACCCAGGCAGGCTGTCCCGGTTGCATGATGTTGATCTCCACTCCATACCCATTGAAAAAGGAGGTGGCAAACTCGCGGCGGATCTTTTCCTTCGCCAGCTCGGCCACCCTGAAAATCGCAAAGTTCGGTTGGATCAGCTTGTTGAGGTTAAGCATCGGCGCATAATACAGGGCGTTATGTACCCTCCCGGATGGGATTCCCGGCATATCCCTGGGCACTGCCATACCTTCACTGTACATAATGATTCCCGCACCTGCCTTATCTGCCGCTGCCTGCAGTTCCTTGCTGGACTCCCCCTTCGTATCCAGCACCACGCCGTTGGCTGCCGTTTCCACCAGCAGGATGGTGATGCCTTCAAAATGGTCCTCCCTCCGCGTACACTCATCCCATGGATTATAACTGATGAATAATTTCACGCCGTCGCGCTGCAGGTGCTGCGCCATATCGCGTACGGCAACCGTGCCACCCGGAAGGTCGCGGTACAGATCAAACTGGTTGCGCTGGTCGAGCCCCAGCGTGGGCCAGGTGGGCCAGATCGTGATGATATCATCGCCTCCATATAACTGTTTCCCCCTTGCAACAAAATCCCGGATCTTATACCCTCCATTATAAAAGAATTTATCCCAGGCCATCATCAGGTGCATCACATAACTGTGCCGTATCCATTTCAGGTCTTCGCGTTCAAAGAGTGCATTATCGAAAACCTCAAGGTCAAATAGTTTGCGCTCCTGGAAGGTTCTTCTGAGCGCCGCCTGCCAATTGCCTCTCACCGTTTCGGCATAAAAATCATATTGCACCGTACCACCCGGTAAAAGGTTCGTTTCAAATCGCGTCCGCGTTCCCTTCACCACGCTGGCCCTGTTACGGCGCAGCAGTGCCACCAGGTTGAGGCCGCTGTCTATTTCCAGGGATGCATACCCCAAGTCCCAGGCATTGTCGGGAACTATCACGTTCACCGGCATTTTTCCCGGCAGGAAAAGATGGGTGCGGGATAAAGAGTGGGTACCCGACCCCGTTATATACACTTTGTCCGCTCCTGCACCAAAGGGTACCAGGTTGCGCAGGTTGATGGTATCATTGGAAGTGTTGGTGACCTGCAGGGTTCCCTCCACATGATCCCCGGCCTGCTTCAAAGCTGTCCAGCGCAGGGCAATGGCCCCGCTATTAACAGCAGTGCCGGCAGGAAGCTGCCTTGTATCAACTTCCAGGCTTAACAAGGGCGCACGCAGATCGTAGTGCCGGCCTGAGGTCACTGCGGCAGTAAGTTCCAGTGAATCGGTGCCGAACCGGAAAGCCTGCAGGATTTCCTGGGCACGGATAGTGGTTCCCGTTAGTATAACGGTTACCAGTATGGCAAATCTTTTTTTCATGGCAGCGTTAGAGAATAACAAGCTAGCCATTTTTTCTTTTAAAAGAAAAGGCGCCGTGCATTTCCTGCACAACGCCTTGTTTATGATCCCCTGCTTGCTATTATTCTTCTTCCGCGGCCGCCTCGTTGATGGAGGCAGCAATCTCTGTCAGCAGCGTATCCGTTTCCTTCTCCTGGTCAAGGATGGATCCGAGGATATTTTTGGCCTCGGTCATACCCAGGATCTTGGCAAACTCTGCCAGTGAACCGTAAGACGCGATCTCATAATGTTCGGTTTTCTGTGCGGCCATGATCAGTGCCGCATCGCGGGCTGGACTGGCTTCATGCTCTTCCATCACCGATTCGCCTTCTTTGATCAGGCCCTCCATGGCATCGCACTTTTTAGCCTGGGCTTTTTTGCCCAACAGCTCAAATACCTGCTCCAGCCTGGTAACATGTTCTTCGGTTTGAGCAAGATGCTCCTCAAATGCACCGGCCAGTTCCTCATCTTCCGCAGCCTCTGCCAGCTTGGGCAGTGCTTTGGTCAGGTGCTTTTCTGCCCAGTACATATCTTTCAGTCCATCTTCAAATATCCTGGACAGGTCTTCCTTCTGGCGGGGAGTCATTCGCTTTTTAGGTGTGGCGGTTGCCTTATTTGTTCTTGCCATAGGTCAATGTTTTTTTCTGTTAACAATAACAGGGATATGAAAAAAACATGCCCGGGGAATAATTGACCCGGCAAGAAGCGTTACTACCACCTTCTTTGCCGCGGTCCACTTACAGCATTACCGGTAAGCACACCCAGTTCCTGGAAATAATCCAGCGGGTCTGCATATTTTTTATTGTCGCTGTGCAGGTAAATATGATCGGCCACCAGGTCTTCCAACCGTTCCAGTGGCATGGTTTCGTAAGAGTTCGAACGCCGGCAATGCTCTTCGATGATATAGGTCAGCTGGTTCATGCGTCCCAGCATTTGCCTGCTGCTGGTCTTGCCCACTACATAGCCCTCGTCTATGAAGGCCAGCTCTTTTTCGATGAAGGTTTGAGAGAACCCGTTTCGGAGGAGAAGCTTCCCGAGCCTGTCCCGGAATACCGGGAAGCTGGACTGCACCGTTTTTCCATGTACCAGTACCGTCAGGCCCGAAGGCTGGTGGGTGTACATCACCAGCATTTTATTGGGGCTGCAGGTCCGGACAAGTTTTGCATACCAGGTATGCAGTACCTGCCCGGAACTCGGCTCTGAGATATAAAGAGGCGCTTTTAGCCTGGATGTATTCAACAGTTTTAATACTGCCTGCAGGATGATCATACTTAAAGATAGCGATGCCCGCAGAATCCCGCAAATCCTTATAATTGAAATATTTCGTCCATCAGCACCCACTTTTCTCCGGCCCCCGCCCAGGGTAACCGCTGCTGGAACTGGTCCATCAGGGTTTCCCATTCCTGCACTTTTGGATTCGCGGCATCGGCCCCGGCTTTTGCCTCAAAGGAAAAGCCTTCCTCCGTTTCCATCACCATGAACAGGCGGTTGCCCGTCCGGTAGATCTGCATGCTCAGGATACCGCTGGAGCGGATGCTGTGCAGCACTTCGGGCCACACGGCGCGGTGGTGCGCTTCGTAACTTTCGATGGCGGCAGGATCGTCCTTCAGGTCCAGCGCCAGGCAATAACGGGCCATGATCAGTATTCCAGTTTGATGACCGTATCGTAGGGATCCCTTGCGATGGCCCCCAGCCCCTTCACCGTCAATATTTTATTCCGGAGTTCATAGGGGACCTCCTTCCCGCCGGCCAGCAGCCGCAGGGATCTCAGCTTTTTATAGGGGAAGTTTTCCAGCCGTATCTCCTGTACCTCCGGGTCCAGCAGGTGCAGGTAAAAAGCCTTGTCGGACCGGGTGACCGTACCCCAGCTTTCTTTGGTGATGCCTGCGCCCCGGGTGTTATAAATGCTTTCTCCGTTCACCGCCATCCATTTGCCGATGGAATCCATGCGGCTCAGGAACTCCGGCTGCACGCTGCCATCGGGCATGGGCCCGATATTCAGCAACATGTTGGCATCCAGCCCGGCCGCCTTCACCAGCAGGTGGATCATCTGGCGCGTGCTCTTATAATCCCGGTCCGTGATGTTGAAACCCCAGGAACCGTTCATCGTGATACAGGATTCGAGGGGCAGCGATGAAATGCTGTTGGGGTCGGTTCCCCAGCCGGTGGTATTCTGCCCGGGGAGGTCCTGCTCAAACATCTGGAAATCCTCGCCGGAGATGGGTGCCAGGTGGTGATTGTTCCCGATCAGCGCCCCCGGCTGCAGGCGATGGATGAGTCCATAGATCTCATCGTATTTCCAATCCACCTTGCTTTCCCCCTCCCATTTTTTGGTGGCCTCATTAAACGTCACCTGGTCCCAGTGACCATCAAACCAGATACCTGCAATGGGACCGTAGTTGGTCAGCAGTTCGGTGAGCTGGTTCTTCATGAACGTGATATAATCTTCCCAGTTGCCCCGCGCCGTCCGCCCCGTGCCCTGGCCGGTCCTGCCTGTCCAGTACTGGTAATCGGTGCGGTACCAGTCCAGCAGGCTGTAATACAGGTAGAGCTTGATGCCCTGCTTCTGGCATTCGTCCGACAACAACTTCAGGACATCCTTACCGTAAGGGGTATTCGTAATTTTCCAATCACTGTAGCGGGTATCCCAGTTGCTGAAACCGTCGTGATGACGGGTGATAAAAGTGATGTATTTCATGCCCGCATTTTTCGCGGCCGATACCCAGGCTGCCGCGTCAAAAGCAATGGGATTGAAAAGCTGCTGCAGCTTGTGATAGTCCTCCACCTTGATGTTGCGGTTGTTCATCACCCACTCGCCGTGCCCCAGCAGGCTGGAAGCACCCCAGTGTACAAACATCCCGAACTTATCGGCCTGGAAAGCTTTGCGCGAAGCCTGGTTCTCCGCGGAGGGAGTATAAGTTTGGGCGATGACGGGCTGCGGTGCCAGCCAGCCGGCAAGCCCCAAAGCCATCCCTACTGCAGTGATGCGAATAGTTGTTCTCATAATCAGAAGGACATCCCGTTTGTGGATGCACGTATCAAACTACAAACTTTCTTTGATCAGCAAGAGCTTCGGATAGTTCCGGGATAAAATTTTACCAATAAACGCCAAATTTGACCAGCCATAGCCGGGCAGGATCCGGAACTACTGCCTGCCTTGGCTTCCCCATCCTTACAGGAATACATTTTTCGTATATTCCCCATTATGAGAAAACCATCTGTCCGCTTATTTGCTGTACACTTATTTGCTGTCCTCCTCTTTTCCGCCTGCCTGTTTTCCGGCCGCCTGCTGGCGCAGGATTTTGACATCCTTATCCGCAACGGTAAGGTCATCAACGGTACCGGCAACAGCTGGTTCCACGCCGACCTGGGTATCCGCAACGGCCGGATCCTGGCAATCGGTAACCTGGCAGGCCGCAGCGCCACCAAAACCCTTGACGCCACAGGACTCATCGTGAGTCCGGGTTTTATTGATGTACACGGGCATATAGAAGGCAGCATCTTCGAAAGACCCACCGCCGATAACTTCCTCTACGACGGCGTTACCACCATCGTTACCGGCAACTGCGGCAGGTCGGCAGATCATATCGGCCCCTTCCTGCGAAAGCTGGACAGTGTGGGCATTTCAATGAACGTGGCATCGCTGGTGGGGCATAACACCATCCGGCAACTGGCAGTGGGGTTGGAAGACCGCCCTATCACGCCTGCCGACCAGCAAAGGATGGACAGCCTGGCTGCCCTTGCCATGGAGGAGGGAGCGGTAGGACTTTCGACCGGACTCATTTATTTACCCGGCATGTACGCAGAAACCGGTGAGGTGGTTAGCCTGGCCAGGGTAACCTCCCGCTACCAGGGGGTTTACGCCTCCCATATCCGGAGTGAGGGCAATAAGGTGGCCGATGCCATCCGGGAAGCCATCAACATCGGGAAGGAAGCGGGCATCCCGGTCCAGGTCTCGCATTTCAAAGTGGCAGGAAAAGGCAACTGGGGCCGCTCCCGCGAAACCCTCTCCTACATCACAGCAGCGCGGGAGGAGGGATACGATGTCACCATCGACCAGTACCCCTATACGGCCAGCAGTACCAATCTCAACACGCAATTGCCCGACTGGGCGCAGAGCGGCGGCATCGATTCCATCCGGATAAGGTTCCGCGATCCCGCCATCAAAGAAAAGATCATCCGGGATATGCTGGCGCAGTTAAAGAAGAACAAGTACAAGGATTACAGCCATGCCGTGGTGGCCCACTACCGCGCTGACAGCAGCTATAACGGCAAGTCCATAACCGAGATCAACCGCATGAAAGGAAGGAAAGGGGGACTGAAAAGAGAGGTACTAACGGTGATCGATATGGTAGATGCCGGCGGGGCACAGATGATCTATCACAGCATGCACGAGGATGATGTGCGCCACTTCCTGAAATATCCCTATAACATGGTAGGTGCCGATGCCGGCGTATCCAACGGCAAGGGCATGCCCCACCCCCGCGGTTATGGCAGTAATGCCCGCATCCTGGCTAAATATGTACGTGATGAAAAACTCATCCCCCTGGAAGAGGCCATCCGAAGGATGACTTCGCTGGCAGCACAGAAGTTCGGACTGGCAGACCGGGGATTGTTGCACGAAGGGATGGCTGCTGACATCCTGGTATTTGATGCTGCAGCCGTGCAGGACAAATCCACTTTCAGCCAGCCCCACCAGTTTTCAGAAGGATTCCGGTATGTACTGGTGAACGGGCAGCTGGTGATTGAAGAAGGCAAACACCTGGGAACCAAAAGCGGGAAGGCGCTTTATGGCAGGGGTACTAAGCGCTGATCTTCTTACGGATATAAGCCACCCTTCCAAGGGCAGAGAGGGTTCCTCTTTTCAGCCATTCCACTTCATCGTTCCGGGATAGCGCCAACTCGATCAGTTCGTCCACCGCATCGCGGATATAAAAAGGCCGCTGGGAAGAGGTCGTGCCCGGGGCAGGCTCCAGGTCCGGGTCGATCAGCAGCAAGCCGTTGTTATCATGGATCACTGCCTCGCGCACTTTTTCAAAACCGGTAACCAAAGCCCGGGAAGCCTGTGCTGCCAGCAGGCGGTGCACCAGGTAAGACTGCCAGGTCTTCAGCCAATCAGACACATAAGGCGACAGCAGGGAAGCCACCTGGTTTTCCTGCAGCACAGTGGATTCCGTGCAAACGAATTTTACCACTTCCGGCATGTTGGAAGTTACCCGGTGGAAGAGCCGCAACAGCTGTCGGGATCCCACCACAAAAAGCGGCAGCGGGTTCACGCGCAGCAGGATAGACAAACCCTGATCCAGGTAGCTGTAATCCTCGGCATGGCGCTGGTCCAGGATCAGTTTGACGCGCGACCGCTGGTCAACATCGAATATACGTGAACGTGAGTCGCTCAGTTCCAGGACCAGGTATTCGATATGCGGCCTTTTATTCTGGGCAAGTTGACGCATGGAAAATGCCGTATCCACGAAAACATTTTGCTGGAGGCGTATATCCAGGTAGAATATTTTTTCCACCTGCTCAGACAGTAATACCAGCAGGCTCTTGCGGTGGGTATGATAATTCAATTCGCCGATGATCCGTTTCAGTTTGTTCAGGAAGGCCTCGGCTCGGGCCATGGGGTAATGCGATAATACGGCTGCCTCCACCTGGCTCATCACCTGGAACAACATACCATGCAGCTCACTCTTTGCCATCATCTTGGGTTCAAATGGCAGCATGAAAGCAAGCGTGGGGCCTGTTGGCACAGGCTCGTTGCGTAAATGGAATGTTATGGGCCTTTCGCGGATCATACCAAAAAAAGCCACATTAATCGGGCCAAATAAAACAGAAAAAAATTATTGTCCGGGCAGGGCGATGGGTGCCTTTGCGCGAATGTTCACATCATGTTCCGCCAGTTGTGACAGGCGGTCATCAATTTGTTTTTCATTGATCTCGGCTTCATGGAAAACCGTTCCGAAACTTTCCATCTCCAGCGCGTTGGCAAAGGCAGTGGCAGTACCGTAACGGCTGATCTTATAATGGTTGATCTCCTGTATACAGGCAAGCAGGCAGGCATCACTCACTTCCGGATCGGCACAATGTTTCAGTTTTTCTTCGCAGGAACCAATCATGGCCTGCATCACCTTGCTGGGCGCAGAGGGGGAGAATAAGCGTTCTTCCTTAAAGAAACCATTCAGCATTTCAACGTGCTTTTCCACGAAAGCCAGGTACCTGCTCAACACTTCCTTGAGCTTATAGGCGTTGGCCTTGTTGGTCCAATCGTGGATCACCTGCTTTAACTGGAGTTCACTGCTCAGTAAATTGCGTGCATCATAATCCAGCAGGTCGTGGAGATTCGTAATATCCCGGATGAGAGCTGCCATAGCGTAGATTTTTAGGAACAGCAATCTAGGATAATCGGAGTGCAATAACTATGACGCAGGTCACCCCTGCCAGTGAAAATACTCACGGCTGAACAGGCATCATTTGCTGATGACCTGCTTCATTTTTTGCAGGTTGGCATTCAGTTTCACCAGGGCGCGTTCCAGGTGCACCTGCAGCTCCTGGTTATTGCTTTGTGTGCGCTGCCTGTTGTATAAGGAAGTGAGGGATTCCATGTGTTGCAGCATGGTTTTTTTCCAGGCTTCCTCAAAGGACTTTTCTTTTAAGCTGTCCAGGTCACTTTCCTTTTTACCGGATACGGGCAACGCACTACTGTTACGAAGTTGCTGCAGTTCGGATAACAGGGATTCATGATCGGTGCGAAACTGCCTTGCCAGGTTTTTGATTTCCGCGGTGGTTCCTTTGCGCTCGGCCAGTGCCGACAGCCGGATCTCTTCCTGGTGCCCGCCTGCCGCTTCTTTAAAAAACGAGGAGGCAGGTTCAGTTGCTGCTGCAACCGCGTTACTATCTTTTCCCTGCTTATCAGCGGAAGCACCCCGGCTGTTGTTTCCTCCGGTGGAAGCAGGGGGAACGGGCGACAAGGAATCCTGCGCCAGGGTGGAATCCGTAGTGGTTATGACCACCCGGTCTTTCATGCGGCTGTCTGCCGTTTCGCAGGAGGCCAGCGAAGCGCCGACACTGATGATAGCCGGTATAATGAGTTGAACAAGTGAGTGATTCATTCGATTACTTTTAGAAGGTGGAGGATGGCTTGCCGGGCATAGTCCTGCTGCGCATCCGCAAAGTTGTCTTCCAGCGGTTCCAGTTTGGTATTCAGCAGCACCTGCTGCCCCCGGGTGATGGCCAGCCAGGCATAGGGTTTCCGCACCAGCCATTTCAGGTCCGGCTCCGCGTATCCCGTAATGGCACAACCGTAGTCGGAACAGAATTTTTTCGCCACATTCATGGCCATCTGTGCCGCCAGTTTTTCACTTACCCCATTAACCCGTTCCGCCATGATCGGGTCCACCCCCAGGTGTTTGTACTTCTGCGCATTATTATATACACATAACCCACCGTGAAAAAAACTGGTGGCTCCGTCGGCCGAAGAAAGGTAGGCCTGGATATAACCGGCGGTAACGCTCTCTGCCACGGCTATCGTTTCAGAACGCTGTACCAGCCTGTTTCCCAATTGCTGCACTTCCTCATAGGGTATGCCCGATTTTACCACATTCCACATGCACGCCACATATAAAAAATAATGCCATGGAAACGATCCGCGGCTGGCAGTGGTCCCTGCTTTGCATGAGGAAAGTGAAACCTGATTTTCTGTAAACACTTAAAACGAATGCCATGTACAAAGCTTTTTTAAATTTCCACCCCATGACAGAAACACCTGGCCCCGGGGGTAGTACTCCCGGTGGAAACGGAGGAGACAACCAGGGCAAAGTGACCAACCGCGACACCGACATCACCAATACCGAAGACCAGGATAACATTGGTGAAGGAGCGGGAGAAAACAACCCCGGAAGGGATGAACCGGAAATAGATCATCCCGCCACCAAGCCAGCATCTACCGAAGAAAAAATCCCGGATATGTCAACGAACCGCAATAAAACTACCTGATGAGCTGCTGTAGTAGTCCAGGGTAAACAAAAGGGGCCGTCAATTGACAGCCCCTTTTTGGTTTCAGAAATAAGCCCCGCTTATTTCTTGGTGTTCTTCTCTGTGGAAGAAGCTTCCTTGGATTTACTGGTATCCTTATTATCAGAATTATCCTGCTTGTTTTCGGAACTCATGGAAGCCTGGCTGCCGGAGGCAGAGCTGCTGCCGGATGACGCTGATCCGGATTTGTTTTCTTCACTGCCGGTACGCCACTGGTCACCGGATTGTTTCGAACTGTTGTCACGGTTCCAGGATTCAGCTCCCTGCTGGCTGCCGGATTGCTGGCTGCCAGTACCCTGGTTGCCGTAACCCTGGCTGCCATAACCCTGGTTGCCGGTGCCCTGGTTGCCGGTGCCCTGGCCATAACCCTGGTTGTTCCAGGACTGTTCGTTACCGCGGTTCCACTGCTGTGAGTCGTTGCCGCGGTTCCACTGGTCCTGTCCCTGGTCCTGGTTCCAGTTTTGCTGATTGCGCTGCTGGCTCCACTGTCCCTGGTTCTGGTTCTGGCTCCACTGTCCCTGGTTTTGATTCGGGTTCCACTGCTGCTCGCGACCCTGGTTCCACTGGTCATGATGCTGGTAGCCCTGCTGGCCTCCCATACCGGGCTGGTTCATACCCTGCTGTCCCATCCGCTGCTGCTCATAATACCCGCCGAATCCACCGCCTTGTCCATAATTCTGCTGCTGTTGTCCATATCCACCCTGCTGCTGGTTGCCGTAAGACGACATAGTATCCTGGGATCCATACTGCTGGCTGCCGCGCTGGTCCCAGGGCATTCCACCACCAAAATTGCCGGACTGGAATCCCTGCTCCATGCCACGTCCGTAGGACTGCTGGCTATAACGGTCTTCCATACCCCGACCATACGCATTTTGATCATACCCTCGCTGGTCATAACCACGTTGGTCATACCCACGTTGGTCATACCCACGTTGGTCATACCCACGTTGGTCATACCCACGCTGGTCGTAACCGCGTTGGTCGTGGCCTCTTTGCTCGTATCCCCTGCCCTGGCTGCTGTATCCATTGCCGTAACCATTGCCGTAACCATTGCCGTATCGCTGGTCGTCCTGGTAACGGCTTCTGTCGTCGCGGTTTCTGTCCTCCCGGTTCCTGTCCTCTGACCTCATGAAGCGATCGCGCTCCATGCGCTCCTCATCGTCGTAGAAGCGGTCGTAGCCGTAATTCCGGTCGTTTTCATAATTAGCATTATATGAATCGTTTCGTCGGGAACCATAGTTCCTGGAGTTGTCTCTTTTCATAACAATCGTTTTTTGTTTTTTTAATAATCAATGGCCCATGGATCATGCAAAAGAATGGCCCGCATAAATGCTGTTGCCGGGCGCAAAGAATGGGTAGTGTCGTCTACTATTGTAGCATCAATTTACCCTTTTGGCTTTTTGTAGAGCGATGTCCTCAGCTTCTTCGATGCTGTGCGATTCCTGTCCGTTTTCAGCCGACTGTGCCTTGTCAAAGAGGTGCTGGTAGAATTTACGGATACGGATAAGGTCTTCTTCGGTCAGCTCTTCGATGTCGATCAGCCGGTTGCTTGCTTTCTCGCTGCTGGCCAGCAATTCATTCAGTTTGAGCTGCAGGGCCATGGTATCCTTGTTCTGCGATTGCTGGATGATGAAGACCATGAGAAAGGTGATGATGGTGGTGCCGGTATTGATCACCAGCTGCCAGGTATCCGAAAAACCGAATATGGGTCCGGATACGGCCCAGATCAGGATCACCAGCATGGCTATGATGGATGCAACCGGGCTGCCCGTAGCCCGGGTCACCTTGTCGGCTATGGCCGCAAAGCGCCGCGACAAAGAGGTGGTGGAGGAGGTCTGCTTGTCCATGGTTTTTTTATACCTCCCATTCAAAATATGTACTTGTGGAACTAAATACCCGGAACTGCCAGGTACAATTCGTCGTAATACTGGGCTGCCAGCCGGGCGCTGTCGAACCGCGGAACGATATCCTGCATGGCCTGTTTCATGATGCCCAGCCATTGCTGGGGTTGCTCGTAGTAGAGGGGGATGATCTGCTTTTCCAGCAGGTCATAGAGCTGTGCAGCGTCCGCTTCATCCTGCTGGTGGTCGTGCAGGCAGCTGTCGCAGGGGGGGATGACAAAACTGTTGCGGTGGTCCTTCGCGGACTCCGGGAACCAGCCATCGGGCAGGGAGCAGTTGATGGCACCGTTCATGGCGGCTGTCATGCCGCTGGTTCCGGAAGCTTCGTGCCGCATCCTGGGAACGTTCAGCCAGAGATCGGCACCCCCTTTCAGCAGCTTCGAGAGTTTGAGTTCGTATCCCACCAGGATGGCACAATTGGAATAGGTTTTACAGAGGTGGGCTATTTTGTCAAAACTACCCATGGAGGGGTAGTCGAGCGGGTAGGGTTTACCGGCCCAGATGAGCTGCACGGGCCGCTCTTTATTGGTGACGATGCTGCGAAAGCGGTCCATGTCATAGAGCAGCAGTTCCGCCCTTTTGTACCCCGTGAACCGTTTGGCGAACACCATGGTCAGGATATTTTCATCGTAGATTTCGCCGTTCTGGTCGGCCACTTCTTCAAACAGCATTCTTTTCGCCGCTTTTTTCCTGGCTTGCAGGGCAGTATCATCTCCCGCGTCCAATGCGGCATAGAGCTCCTGGTCGGCCCAATACCCAAAATGCTGGGCGTTGGTGATGGCCTTTACGGGGCAGATATCCTGGTGCTGCTCCCATATCTTC
>CBFGLD010000025.1:0-23763 GCA_965649495.1 uncultured Flavihumibacter sp.
TGTACTCCTGGTAATTGGCGGAATAGGGTCCCCGCCGCACCGTCCAGCCCTCATCCTCCGGACAGATACTCCAGCTCTCTACCACCCCCCACTGGCTGTAAGTGCCCCAATGCATGAAAAGCCCGAATTTCAGGTCCTGCCACTGTTCCAGCCTGGCCTGCACCAACGGGTCCGTGGGCCGGACATACTCATGCGAAAAATTATGCTGCTGGGCAGGTAGTTGCTGGCATACCGTCACTAATAGCACACCCGCTATTATTTTGTTGACACTGTTCATTTCAAAAGTGTTGAAATGATATTTGTAAAATTGTTAGAAACGATCACCCGCTAAAAATATGAAATCTATCTTTTCTTTCCTGTTACTGGTTAGTTCCTGCTTGTCCACAACAAGGGCCCAGCAACCGCTTCCGTATAAGAATCCGGCCCTGCCGGTGGAGATACGCGTGAAGGACCTCCTTTCCCGTATGACCCCTGAAGAAAAATTCTGGCAGCTCTTCATGATTCCCGGCGACCTCGACAAAGCCGCTCCCGCGCAATATCGTAACGGCATCTTTGGCTTCCAGGTGAGCGCCGCCGCTAAAGGGGATGCGGCCGGACAACTGCTCTCCTACAACACCACCGAAGACCCGCTGGAACTCACCCGCAAGATAAATGCCATTCAAAGGTATTTCGTGGAGAAAACACGGTTAGGCATCCCTGTCATTGCATTCGATGAAGCCCTCCATGGCCTGGTGCGGGATGGTGCTACCTCCTTTCCGCAGGCCATAGCCCTGGCTGCTTCCTGGGATACCCTGCTGATGGGAAAGGTCGCCCATGCCATCGCCACGGAAACAAAAGCGAGGGGTATCCGCGATATCCTTACCCCCGTGGTGAATATTGCCGCTGACCCCCGCTGGGGCCGCACCGAAGAAACTTATGGAGAAGATCCTTTCCTGGCCAGCGCCATGGCCACCAGCTTCATAGGCGCTTTTGAAAGAATGAATATCATCACCACCCCGAAACACTTTATTGCCAATGTGGGCGACGGCGGGCGCGACAGCTACCCCATCCACCTTAACGAAAGATTGCTGGAAGAGATCTACCTGCCCCCCTTTAAAGCTGCTGTCACCAAAGCCGGCGCCCGCTCCATCATGACCGCTTACAACTCACTGGATGGAACCGCAGCTTCCTCCAACCACTGGCTCCTGCAACAAAAACTGAAACAGGAATGGGGCTTTACCGGCTTCGTCATCTCAGATGCTAACGCGGTGGGCGGTGAACTTGTTTTACATCATACGGCTGAGGATTATGCCGCTTCCGGTCAGCATGCCATCAGCAATGGCCTGGACGTGATATTCCAGACGGATTACCAACATCATACCCTTTTCCAGCCTCCTTTTCTGGATGGATCCATCGACTCCAACCGTATCAACGATGCCGTATCCCGCGTGCTCCGCGCCAAATTTGAATTGGGATTGTTTGAACACCCCTATGTAAACGAAGCGCTGGTAAAAGCACTGTTGAACAATAAACCGCATAAACCACTGGCAAGGGAAGCCGCCGTGAAATCCATGGTATTACTGAAAAACGAAAAACAAACCCTTCCCTTCCACCAGGATATCAGGAGCATCGCCCTGATCGGCAAGGAAGCCAAAGCCGCAAGGCTGGGGGGCTACAGCGGAAAAGGCAATGGCACCGTTACCATTTACGAAGGTCTCCTCCAAAAGGCGGGTAACCATATCCAAATCGGGTACGCGGAAGGTGCCGGTATTCAGGAACCCCGTCACCGGGTGGTGCCTGCTTCCGCTCTTAACAGTAAGGGTCAACCGGGATTACAGGCCAGTTATTTTGATAATGTAAGCTTCAGCGGAAAACCCGTGCTTACGAGGCTTGACAAAGAGATCAATTTCTCCTGGACCCTATTCGGGCCCGCAGCAGCTACGGGCAATAATTTTTACTCGGCCCGGTGGACCGGTACCATTACCGCTCCCCAAACCGGGAACATCAGCATCGGCCTGGAAGGAAATGATGGTTTCCGGTTGTGGCTGGAGGATTCTCTGCTCATTGACAACTGGAACAAAGAAAGCCACCGGGCCGCTCTCACCAACTTCCATTTCGAAAAAAATAAAGCCTATACCATAAAGGTGGAATTTTATGAACCGGTGGCCAATGGGCAGATCAAACTGGTTTGGAACCTGGGGCTTCCCCTGGATAAAGACAAAAAGATCCGCGAAGCCGTTGAACTGGCCTCCCGGTCAGACATCGCCGTTATTGTAGCGGGTATCCATGAGGGTGAATTCCAGGACCGCGCCTACCTCTCTTTACCAGGAGCACAGGAGGAACTTATCAATGCCGTGGCAGCAACCGGTAAACCGGTGATCGTTTTATTGACCGGGGGCAGTGCCATCACCATGAATAATTGGCTCCATAATGCCGCTGCCGTCATGATGCTCTGGTACCCCGGGGAAGAAGGGGGTCATGCCGTGGCCGATCTTTTATTCGGCGACTTCAACCCCGCCGGGAGATTGCCGCTCACCTTCCCGGTGCACGAAAGTCAGCTGCCACTGGTCTATAACCATAAACCTACGGGCAGGGGCGACGACTACCATAACCTCAGCGGACAACCGCTTTTTCCCTTTGGCTTCGGCCTGAGCTATACCAATTTTTCTTATTCGGCTTTGCAACTGTCTTCAGCAACCATCCGTCAGCAAGATAGTATTCACATCACCTGCAAAGTCCGTAACACGGGAAAACACAAAGGCGAGGAAGTAGTTCAACTTTATATTCGCGATGTCCTGGCCTCTGTTGCCCGGCCGGTGATGGAGCTGAAGGGATTCCAACGTCTCTCCCTCGATCCGGGGGAAGAAAAACTGGTGCAGTTCACTATCACGCCGGAACAGCTTTTTATGCTCGACCGCAATTTGAAAACAGTAATCGAGCCCGGGGAATTCCGCATCATGATCGGCGCTTCGGCCAGGGATATCCGTTTGAAGACCCTATTGAAGGTAACAGAATAAAAAAGGGCCGCCTCATTCACATGAGGCGGCCCGGGATATAACTGTTACACAAGTACTTTACGGTTTCAATGCCCACCACAGCGGGGTCAGTACCGCATCTTCGCCTCCCAGGAAACCAAGCGCCTGCTGGTAGCCGGCCTGGTTGCTCGCGGGCAGACTGGATGGATATTTCAGTCGCTGCGGGAAAAACTTAACATGACTGGTCATGTAATTGCTGCTGGTAAGATCCGGCATATTCACCAACGGATTCTCAATAGCAGGATTCTCAAAGAAGGGAAGCCCCAGCCTGCGTTTGTCGTTCCAGGTCTCCAATGGCAGCCACGGGTTCTGCGCAATGAATTTCTGGGTGATGATCTTGGTCAGATGGTCGTTCCGCACCGCACCATCCTTATACAGGTTGTTGACAGGATACTTGATCTCTACGGTTCCCGCAACATCGGTATAACCATTTACAAACTTCATGGTATGCGTGGCACCGGGCTCCGTGGTATGATCCCAGCTTACAGACGTACCCGCCATATTGTAACTGGTGGAGGCCTTGTAGGCTGCCGCAAAATTCGTTACACCCCAGTATTCAAAGCTGGCATCAATGCCGGCTTCATACGCATCTTTGCCGGTCATGGGAACCGTCCATCCTTTATCAGCGGCTTCCGCCAGCAGGAAATAAGTTTCCCAGGGAGCAAAGAAGATCCGCTTGCTGCTACTGTTCCGGAACTTATTGGCATGACGGGGAATGGTTCCGGTATACGCGCGTACCTGGTTCTTGGCACCCTTGGCACCCCAGTCTCCGTTCACCGGTGCATTCCAGGTATACTTGGCATCGATGGTCTCTACCACAGCTCCTTCGGCATCCAACAGGTTACGAACCGTGGTCTCCGCGGTATTGTCCCAGCTGGGATAACCGTTGAACTCAGGGTTGGTAAAATCACCCGGAATGATGTATTGCTTATACGCCCGCGGATCAATCACATTCGGCAAACCATCCAGCCAGTAGCCTGCAGCCGGGTCATTGGTCATCATGGTAAAATGATCTTCATACTTACGGCCAACATAATCAGCATCCTTGATGTTGGCATGCATCGCAGCAGGTACCTGGTCTGCCGTTTTGATGGAACCCAGGTTCTTCACCAGGTTGTTCATCGTGGCAGACAACATGAATGCATTCCACTCCCTCGTCATGACACCTGTCAAGGCATCCCATCCACCTTTCTCTGCTATCTGGAAAGTCTCTCCGGCTGCAGTGAGCAGGGGAAGCGCGGCAGCTTCTTCAAACTCGGATTTTGCCTTGCCACCGTCCACTTCTGACAGTCTCATGGCCAGGCGCAGGCGCATGGAGTTCGCATACTTTTGCCACTTCGCATAGTCGAATCCGTAAGCCTGGTCAAATTTGGTCTGGGGCTTGGCCTCATCGAGATCCAGTTTCTCAGACGCATCTTTCAGTTCTGCCAACATGAAATAATAAACCGATTTAACATCCGAGAAATCGGGATTCACACCCTGGAAAGCATTGATGGGAATGGGACCGAAGTTGTCGGTAGCCTCACTCATCAGGTAGGCTCTCCAGATCCTTGCGATCTGGAGCATATTATTCGTATACGGCTTCACAGAGCCGGACTCGATCTGCTTCTCTGCCACCTGGATACCGGTATTGATCGCATTCAACCAACCACCCAGGTAACCGCCACCATAATAATCACTCGTCCAGCCATCATTATATCCGCCGGAAGAAATGCCCCCGCCAAATTGCTGACGGCCCGCCGTTTTCCAGTACAACACAAATATTCGTTCAGCGATGTGCGGATCCTGCTGGCTGCCAATGATCGCATTGTTGATGAAGTATTCCACCTGTACCTGGTCTTCTGTTACCAGGAAGGGGTCCTTATTGACCTCGTCGAACTTGCTGCACCCGCTGAGTAGTGTAGCTCCGACCATGAGGCCACCGGCATATTTCAAAATATTTTTCATATCAATAATTTAGAATGGTTTCTTATTAATCAAAAGCCAAGGGAAAGGGTAAACAGGAAGGAACGCATGGTCGGGAAAGCACCCGCCTCAAAACCTACGGCGTTGCTTCCTGTCGCAAATACGGATTCCGGATCTATCCCATTCAGGTGGCTCTGTATCATCCACACGTTGTTGCAGGAAGCCTGCACTTTAGCCGACTGCAGCGGGGTCTTTGCCAGGAAAGACTTCGGCAGCATATAACTCAACTGTACGTTACGCAAACGCACATTGGTGGCATCATACAGGTACGCTTCCCCAACACCCAGGTTGTTCAGGGTGGCCAGGGTGCGATAATACAACTGGGGAGTTACCGCAACATTGTTTTTAACCAATGCTCCGTTGGCATCCAGGATCACCCCTTCCGCTACAAACTCATCCCTTCTTCCACCCGGTGCTGTTACCGCAGCTACACCAAAAGACTGCAGGCTCACGTTGGAAGCAGAGAAGATCTCTCCTCCCAGGCGCGCATCGATCAGGAAACTTAACCCGAAATTCTTGTAATTAAACGTATTGGTGATGCCCAGCAATCCCTTCGCCTGCTGATTGCCCAGCTTCACAATCTCAGGATCCCGAACAGGCAATCCGTCGGCTGACAGTAAGACCTGGCCATAATACGGACTCGCAACATCTTTCACCCTCCTCAAACGCGTACCATATATATCTCCATATAATCCACCGGATGCGGCACGGATGAACAGGTCATCAAACGCTCCCAGCTGGTATTCATTGACTCCCTTATCACCCGCAATGTCGATGATCTTGTTTTCGTTCCGGGAAAAGTTTGCCAGGACAGACCAGGTGAGCGACTTGGAATTGGTCAACACCCGGAAATCTGCCATCAGTTCAAATCCCTTGTTCTGAATGTCACCCGCATTCACGATCATGCTGGTATAGCCACTCATCGGGTCCATCGGGATCCGGATCAACTGGTTAGTGGCATTGGACTTATACCAGCTGAAATCAATACCCAGGCGGTTATTGAAGAACCTGGCTTCCGCACCAAATTCTATGGACTTGATCAGCTCACTGACCACATTCGGGTCACGCAGCGTACCATTCCTGCTGGCTACCGTATTGTTCAGGGGATCATGCCCGATATTATAACCATTATACAGGCTGAACGGATCCAGGTCATTACCCACTTCCGCATAAGATGCACGGAACTTGGTATAACTCAGCCAGGAAGGAATATCAGATCCCATCCGCTCCATCATATCCGTCATTACATACGACAAACTGAAAGAGGGATAAAAATAAGAACGGTTGGCCTTGATGAGCGCTGAAGACCAGTCGTTCCGGAAGGTCGCATCCAGGTACAGGTAACCATCGTAGTTAACCCCAACGGTTCCGTAGAGTGAGTTGATCTTCTTATGGTAAAAATTCTGGCCAATACCGGGGGCACCGATACCATTGGTCAGGGAGAATACATCCGGTACTTCCAGGGGTCCTGTTGAAATTCCGAGATAACTGGATCTCCGGTCCATCAGGTTGCCGCCGGCAGTGATCACACCGCCAAACTTACCAAATACATCGTCTTTTTTGGCCGTAACCAAAAAGCTGTAGTTGGTTTCCTTGAAAGTTTCCTTTCCTTCTACATATTCATTGTTCCGGTTACTTCCCGCATATACCTTGCGGTTAGTATTGGTGGTATAGATATCCGCACCTCCCTTGATCTCCGCATCCAGCCACTCGGTGAAGGCGTATTTTATGGACCCGTTCAACAGGAACCTGTCACGTGAATCTTCGTTCAGGTTGTTGTTGGTGTTCCAATAGGGGTTATTCTGCCATCCGGGTGCGCCGGGATACCAGATCATCTTTCCAAACTCATCCTTGCCTGCTTCGAAATCACGTATGTCCAGGCTGCGGGGTAGCGTGTAGAGGGTAAAGATATTGCTGACATCACGCCCGTTGATCGGCCGGTTGATACCCTTGGTATTGTTATAGGCGATCTTCATGTCCGTAGTCCAGCGACTGTCCTTTCCAAACTTGGTCACCGCACGGGTGGTCAGGTTGGTACGCTCCAGCTTGTTGTTGGGAATGATACTCCGGTCGTCCCAACGACTCATGGAAGAGTAAACAGAGGTGGAACCGAATTGCTGTTGGAAGGCAAGGTTATAATTCTGTGTGGTGCCATTGCGAAGGAAATTGTCCACGTTATCGTGGCCGGTGGTCAGGGGGGCTTGCGTTCCATCCCACTTGGTTACCATCTGACCCTCCGCTTTGGGTCCCCAGCTGAGCTGGCTGGTGGGATCGAAAATTCCATCCGTGCCCTGGCCAAATGCATCCTGCATTTCGGGGCGGATAAAAATGCTCTCCACACCTTGCGTCGTAGAGAAAGTGATACCCAGGCCGTTTTGCTTCTTACCGGTCTTGGTGGTGATCAGGATCACCCCGTTGCCGGCGCGACTACCATAAAGGGCCGCAGCAGAAGGTCCTTTCAATACCGACATGCTCTCAATGTCATCGGCACTGATATCGCCCAATCCATTACCGCGGTCGAAACCGGCACTCCAGTACCCGTTCTCCGTAGTACCGGTAAAGTTGTCAATGGGAATACCATCCACCACGATCAGCGGCTGGTTGTTACCGGTCAGGGAGTTGTTACCGCGCAGCACGATCTTGGAAGATCCACCCGCACCGTTACTTCCCCTTACCACCTGCAGACCGGCTACCTTACCACTCAGCGCATTGGCCAGGTTGGTTTCCTTGTCATCGCTCACTGTGGTTCCCTTGATCTCCTGCACCGCGTAACCCAGTGATTTTTTCTGGCGCTTGATGCCCAGGGCGGTTACCACCACCTCGTTGAGGCTGCCGCTTCCCTGTTCCAGCACCACGTTGATATTACTTTCTTCGCCCAACGTAATTTCTTTGTTGGCGAAATTCACCGAACTGATTACCAGCACGGCATTGGGGCGGGAAACATTAATGCTGAAATACCCCGCATCATTGGTGGAAGTACCATTAGTGGTACCCTTTTCCAGGATGGAAGCCCCTATAACAGGCGCTCCCTGGTTGTCTCTGATCGTTCCGGTCACGGTCCTTGACTGCGCCATTGTTACGGCAGCGCAAAGACTCAACACGAGGAACATCCACAACCGTTGAGTCGTTCTTTTCATTTGCAGTTCATTTTTGATTTATGATTAGAATGGAGTCACTGGTTTGTTCAAACGTATGTTCGTTCTCGAGGTTTTCAATGACCAGCGCCGCGGCTCCGATGAGCTCCGCCTCACTGCTCAGGGTGGATACGGAAATGGTGGTATAAGCCGCCAGCCTCGGGATGCAATACCGGTTCACCGCTTGTTGTATGGGCGCCAGCAACAGGTGACCCGCACTGGCCCCGCGGCCGCTGATCACCACCAGCTCCGGGTTCATGATGTGGATCAAAATGGCGATCCCACGGCCAATGTCAAAAGCTGCCTCCGACAACAACTCCACCGCCAGCTGGTCGCCCCGCACCCCCGCCGCTATAACGGCATGACAGGCTTCCTCCACATCCTCCGGTAATTCCTTCAGCGAAGACGCCCGACCATTGCGGAGCCCCTCCCGCATCTTCTCCGTCACCACCAGCAGCGAGGCTTCTGTCTCCAGGCACCCGCTCTTGCCACAACTGCAAAGCTTGTTGTTGTTAAATAAAGGAATATGGCTGAACTCCCCCGCAAATCCATTGTAGCCGCGGAACAGCTCGCCCTTCACGATCATGCCCAGGCCAATGCCCCAGCTGAAATTGATGACCATGGCATTGTCCCGCCCACGCGCAGCTCCCAGCCTCGATTCCGCTAACGCTATCAGGCTGCTGTCATTATCTATATATACCGGTATGCCCAGCACACTCTCCAGGTAGCCGGTGATACTTTGTCCCTTATTATCGAGATAGGAATAATTGATGCCCTTGTTCACATCCACAAAACCCGGCATGCCGATGCCTATACCCACGATCTTCTCCTGCCCCACACCGGCTTTTTCACAATAGGATTTAATGTGCTGCGATAACTCCGGAAGGGCATCGCCATTGTTCTTGAGGTCAAGGTAAAACTGGTCGGCGCCGGTGATCTTGCCATTCTGCATGTCCACCAACCCGATCCG
This sequence comes from uncultured Flavihumibacter sp., assembly GCA_965649495.1. Classification (GTDB taxonomy): domain Bacteria; phylum Bacteroidota; class Bacteroidia; order Chitinophagales; family Chitinophagaceae; genus Flavihumibacter. Next base: position 9,084 of record CBFGLD010000025.1, read on the forward strand.
CGTAATGAGCTGGTCCATGGCTACCGACACCACGTAGATCCTTCCTGCGGCTAATGAATACATCAGTGGACGCCTGCCCCCCGTAGATGGCGCATAGCCTTTCTCCGCTACCACCCCCTCCTCTACCAGCTCCGCCAACACCTTCAGGGTCAGCGGCAGACTCCGCTCTATCCTGGCGCTGATCTCGGAACCGGATAATACGGATCCAAAACACAGCTCCCTCAGGATCTTTTTCTTATATAGATCTGCTTTACTGGCCATGCAATCGTTAAATAGACCCCAATAATAACAAAACTTTTTAAATTTTTAAATTAGTTCTGCTGAATTAATTAAAATTATCAAGAACTTCAGACAGAAATTGGGGAAGACCTGCTGCATGGGCATGGAAATTTTTTAAGTTCCTCCGGGCGGGGGATGGCTTGTAACCGGTTAATAGTTCGCTTACCCATAAACGGGAGCCGGGTGATTGCAGGAGGAGGAAGGGTGCGGCGGACTTGCCAGAACAGCGGCAAACGCAGGCCCAGTGGGGTATGGGCATAAAAAAAGGGGTCAGAATAGACATTCAACCCCGTTTTTAAAATCCAATATCCTATGAAAAACCACTACAATATTAGTAGTTTTCACTTATAAATGCAAGTTTTTTCTAAAATAGCGTAAAAACACGCAGGCAGCTCAGTTCTTCACGAGTTTCTCCGTGAGGATCCGACCGCTCTCTTTTTGACTTAACGTAATGATATACAATCCTTTCTCCAACTGCGACACATCCACTGTCTGCAGGCCCGCCTGCAAGGGTACATTCAACCGCTGCCTCCCCGTGCCATCCGTGATCAACAGGTCCAGCGTCTGCTCCGACCGCACAATCAGCACATTGTCCACCGGGTTGGGATAAAACCTGCAGGTCATATCTCCCGCAAAGATCGATATAACGGGACGGGATACCCGCTGCACCCCGCTCTCCATCGTCCACTTCACCCGGTAATGGTTCTTGCCCCGCATCGGTAACTCATCAATAAACCTGCCGGATTTTTCCTGGCTCCGGATCACCCCTAATACTTCATAGGGACCTTCGGCCACTCCTGCCCGTTCGATCGTATAATACCCGCCTTTTTCAGGATGATTAATGCTCCACTGGATCTGCACTTTACCCGTGCCCGCCTGCACCGGCTCCTCCAGCCAGACCACAGCCGGACCGGCCGCCGCCGCCAGTACCGGTGGCGCCGGTAATCGTAACACAGGCTGCGCCAATACCCTGCCCGCGGGGCATAGCATGGCCGCCAGAATTAAATGGGTTAGTAATCGCATTCTTGTTTGGGTCCGTAAATCTGTGGAAAAAATGTGAACAATTATTATGCCGAATCCTATTTTAACAGGACCTTTAACGCGATTTCTAATAATCAGCAAGCAAACAATGATGGAGAACCGAATTTTCAGGAGCAGGAAACGCATCGCCATGGTGGCGCACGACAAAAAGAAAAAGGAAATGATCGACTGGGCCGAACACAACAAAGTGGTGCTCGCCCGCCACGAACTGATGGCCACCGGCACCACCGGCCGCCTCCTGGAAGATAAACTCGACCGCCCCGTCAAAAAACTCCTGAGCGGTCCCCTGGGGGGCGACCAGCAGATCGGTGCCATGATCGCCGACGGCGCCATCGATATCCTGATCTTCTTCTGGGACCCCATGGAAGCCCAACCCCACGACTCCGATGTCAAAGCCCTGCTCCGCGTGGCCATCGCCTGGAACGCCGTCGTGGCCTGCGACCCCGCCACCGCCGACTTCGTCCTCAACAGCCCCCTCATGCAGGGCGAATACGAAGCCGTCATCCCCGACTACTCCGGGTACCTCCACCGCCGCATCGAAGAATGACCCGGCCTACCGCTCCCCCTCCTTTAAAAATACCTTGTCAAAAAGAAAGGGACCAAAGGGCAGCAACGCAGCCAGGAATGCCAGGATACTCCACTTAAAGGGCCAGCGGTATTCCTGGGATGCCATATAGGCCAGGTAGATATACCAGATGAACAATACCCCGTGCGCCCACCCCATATAGGTTACCGCCTTCGGCATGTCCCAGATGTATTTCAACGGCATCGCAATGCCTAATAATAATACGAAGGAAATCCCCTCCGCTATCCCTACTTTCCGAAACATTTCCAGGGTACTGCTCTTTGCCATGGCGCTCATTTTTGTGCCCGCAAAGATAGGCAAGTCCCTCCCTATCTTTGCCTTATGCCTTTTCAACTTCATTCGCCTTATTCGCCGGCGGGCGACCAGCCCTCCGCCATCCGCCAGCTCACCGAAGGCATCCGCGCCGGTGAGGAACACCAGGTCCTGCTCGGCGTTACCGGTAGCGGCAAGACCTTCACCATCGCTAACGTCATCCAGAACGTCCAACGCCCTACCCTCGTGCTCACCCACAACAAAACCCTGGTGGCGCAGCTCTACGGCGAATTCCGGCAGTTCTTCCCCGACAACGCCGTCGGCTACTTCGTCTCGTATTACGATTACTACCAGCCCGAAGCATATATTCCGGTCTCCGATACCTATATCGAAAAGGACCTCGCCATCAACGAGGAACTCGACAAACTCCGCCTCCAGGCTACCTCTCAACTCCTGAGCGGCCGCCGCGACATCATTGTGGTGGCCTCCGTGAGCTGTATCTACGGCATAGGTAACCCCACCGAATTCGAAAACGGTATCATCCGCATCCACGAGGGACAAACCATCTCGCGCCAGGGATTCCTCCATGCCCTGGTAAACTCGCTCTACCTACGTACCGTAACCGATTTCACCCGCGGCACCTTCCGCGTTAAAGGCGATACCGTCGACATCAACCTGCCCTACCTCGATATCGGCTACCGCATCAGCTTCTTCGGCGACGACATCGAAACGATCGAAAGCTTTGAGATCAAAACGGGTAAACGCATCGGCCGCCTGGAAAACGCCGCCATCTTCCCCGCCAACTTATACCTGGCCCCTAAAGACCAGCTCCAGCAGGTACTCTACGAGATCCAGGATGAAATGGCCGCACAAACCGACTACTTCAAATCCCAGGGTAAATTCATAGAAGCACAGCGCATAAGCGAGCGCGTTAATTACGACATCGAAATGATCCGCGAACTGGGCTACTGCAACGGCGTGGAAAACTACTCCCGCTTCTTCGACCGCCGCATGCCCGGCACCCGCCCCTTCTGCCTGCTCGACTATTTTCCCAAAGACTTTCTCTGCGTCATCGACGAAAGCCACCAGACCATCCCGCAGGTCAGCGGCATGTACGGCGGCGACCGCAGCCGCAAACTGAACCTCGTGGAATTCGGGTTCCGCCTGCCCTCAGCCCTCGACAACAGGCCCCTCAACTTCCACGAATTTGAATCCCTCGTCAACCAGGTCATTTATGTTTCGGCTACTCCCGGTGAATACGAACTGGAAAAAACCGGCGGCGTTGTGGTGGAACAGGTGGTTCGCCCCACGGGACTCCTCGATCCTCCCATTGAGATCCGCCCCAGCATCAACCAGATCGATGACCTGCTCAATGAAATTGACCTCCGCGTCAAAAAAGGCGACCGCGTATTGGTAACCACCCTCACCAAACGCATGGCCGAAGAAATGGATAAATACCTGCAACGCATCAACATCAAATCGAAATACATCCACAGTGAAGTGGATACCCTCGACCGCGTGGAGATCCTACGCCAGCTGAGGCTCGGCGAGATCGATGTGCTGGTGGGAGTGAACCTGCTGCGCGAAGGACTGGACCTCCCCGAAGTTTCCCTGGTGGCCATTCTCGACGCCGATAAAGAGGGCTTCCTCCGCAACGAACGCTCTCTTACCCAAACTGCCGGCCGCGCCGCCCGTAACGTGGATGGTCTCGTGATCTTCTATGCGGATAAGATCACGGAAAGCATGCAGCGCACCATCGATGAAACTACCCGCAGGCGCGAAAAACAGATCGCCTACAACTTAGAACATGGTATAACACCCAGGACTGTCCGAAAATCCATAGAACAGGTCATGGCGCAGACCTCAGTACTCGATATCAAAGGTTACGATATCAAAAACCCCTACGCCCTGGCGCCCGACGGCGAACTGGTGCAGGTGGCAGAGGACCAGGAACAATACAAGACCATTCCACAGATGGAAAAAGCCATCAGCCAGGTGAAAAAGAGTATGGAGAAAGCCGCCCGCGACCTCGATTTCATGGAGGCAGCACGGCTGCGCGACGAAATGTTCCGCATGCAGAAAGAACTGGAACAATTAAAAAAGTAACAGGCTATACCGCTAACCACAAGCCTTATAAAGCGGAGATCAGTTGCTTTTCAAAACAGACACTGTTATCCACCCCCGCATATTGCCCATAGTTGGGTATGGTGGCATACCCGTTTTTCCGGTACAGTGAAATGGCTTCGGGTTGCTGCTTCCCGGTTTCCAGCACACAACTCTGGTAATCGATCTCCGCAGCCCAGCGCTCCAGCTCCGCCAACACCTGCGTGGCCAGCCCCTTTCCTCTTTCCCCCGGAACCGTATACATCCGCTTGATCTCCACCGTGCTGCTGTTGAAGGGCTTCATGGCCCCGCAGGCAAGCGGCCGCCCCGCCACCTGGACCAATACCACGTGGCGGATCTTATCCAGCTTATTGAACTGGTCATAAAAGGTATGATCCTCTCCATCCCTTTCCGCCAGCTCGGCATCCAGCTCCTTTACCAGGCGGAGAAAATCCGGATCCCCTGAATCTGTGCGCTTAACTGATGTCATGGCGACTAAAATATAAAAATCTCCAGCGGCGGGGGATTAAAATTATTCCATCACCGCTGCCGCCTGCTTACGCATCCGGTATCTCGGGCTCCACCAGCCGGGTCAGCTTATCCAGGGAATCCTGCCATCCCAGGTAACACATATCGATCGGGATCACCGCTGGTATCCCCTCCTGCAGTATCCTGATATCCGTGCCTCCGGATACTTTTTTCAGCCACACGGTAGTGACCATTTCCCCCGGCAGGTTGGGATCCTCAAACTGGTCCGTATATTTCAGGTACTCATTGGGCTTTACCTCCAGGTACTTGCCGCCAAAGGAATGACTGCTGCCCGTGGAGAAATTATGAAAAGACATCCGGTATTGACCGCCTTCCCGCGCATCTATTTCATGAACGGTGCAAAGGAAACCATAGGGCGGAAGCCAGGATGCCATCGCATTCGCCTCCGTAAAGGCGCGGAATACTTTCTCCGGCGCTGCTTTCAACACCCGGTGCAGGGAAACACTGTTGTCAGACATATGGTATGTTTTAAGTTTGAATGGATCTTTGTTTACTGGTAGCGTATGGGCAGCATCTTCAGCTTAAGTAACACCAACAGTACAATCATCAGGACCGTTCCGGTTGCCATTACTCCGTTGATGAATTTTTGCGCTTTCAGAGGACTGTTGAATCCTTTTATAATTGCCCGGCAGAGCAGCAATCCAATTACTCCGCCCAGGGTATTGTTGACGATATCCGTACCATCAAATGCGCCAACAGCTAAAATAAACTGGACACCCTCAACCACCAGGCTCATCAGAAAGATGAACAAAACCTGCTGCCCTAACTTCCACGCTTTAAACAAAACACCCGCATACATTCCCATCGGCACAAATACCACCACATTCAAAACCATCTCGGGAAGATCAACAGCACCCCCGGCGCTTAACTGCTCACGGAAGGGGATCAAATTGACACTCCGCGCTTCCATATAGGAAAAACGGACCCCTAATTTGAACAGTAAGATCCAGCACAATACCCCCAAATACAGGAAAAATAAAACCCGGGTAAACTGTTGTGCCGGTTCACCGGCTTTCAAATGGTTATCCATATATAGCTGAAGCTGGTTAAGGGTTTCAGGTTATGTCCTGTCCACCAGGTAATTCAGTTCCGTTACCCCGCAGGCAAAAGGACGGGTAGTCATGAGTGTTAGTTTTAGCGGGTCACCGATCTCCGTAAACAAGGGAATGCCCTTTCCCAGTACTATTGGATTCACAAATAACCAGAAACCGTCAATAAGGTTTCGCTGTATCAACGCATGCGTGGCGGTCGGACTGCCAAACAACAGGATCTCTTTCCCCTCCTGTTGCCTGATTCCATTGATCCTGCCCGTTAGATCATCACTGATGACCGTGGTATTTACCAGCTCCTCCTCTTTCAGCGTCTTTGATAATACAATCTTATGTGCCTGGTTATACCACCTGGAATGCTCTCTCTCGTGCCGGGTAGCTCCCGGTTTTTCTCCTGCCCCAGGCCAGTAATTTTCCATCATCTGGTACGTCACCCGCCCATACAAGGCAGTATCCCCTTCCCTGATCCGTTTACCGACAAAATCAAATATTTCTTCATCCACTTTGATCCAGTTCATTTCACCTTTGGGTCCGGCTACAAAACCGTCCAGCGAAATATGCAGGAAGGAAATTATCTTTCTCATTCTGTTATCTTTTGACAGGTTCATAATAAAGCACCAGGGCACCAGATCGAAACGATTTTATTTTCACTAATGTAAGCATCGCCTGGTCACTTATATTTTTAAATAAAGGCAAACCCTTCCCCGCAATCACCGGGTGAATACATAGCTGGAATTCGTCTATTAACTGGAGGTTCAGGAGTGTTATTATTAAACCCGGACTGCAGACTAATACATCCCGTCCGCTTGTCTGCCGCAGCGCGGCTACCGTATCCTCAGGTGATTGATCCGCCAGTGTGGCACTGCCCCACCCCGTATCCTGTATCGTCCGGGAAAAAATGATTTTGGGGATCCTGTCGATGGCAGCAGCAAAGTCGTCCATGGATCTTTCACCGGAAGGATGCTGGATCATCGGTTGCCAGTATTGCATCAGCTGGTACGTTATCCTCCCGTACAGCGCCGCATCCGCGTTAGCTAACAGGTCCGTATAATGCTGGTGTATTTCAGCATCCGGCAGTATTGCCGTATGATCGCAATACCCGTCCAGTGTCATATTGATGGCTGCAATTACCTTCCGCATACCTGGTCTATTATTATATTTGGGAGTTCCCTTTCCAGCCGGTCAAAATTTTCTTCGTTTTTCGGTACGACAAAACGTTTCATCTTCTCACATTCTTCCAGGGTACCAAAGATCATGCGGAATGATATCCGGGTCTTAAAATCACGGGTGGACTCAAAGCAAACTTCCATATCAAATAGTGGTGGAGATATCCGGGTCCACCTGATCCTCTTCAGCGGCTCAACCAAACGGAACACGGAAGAATTTTCGTAATGGCCTTTTTCAGGCCCATGCATGGTCAGCACCCAGCTGCCGCCGGGTCGCAAGTCAAAAGTATGGATCGTATTGGTGAACCCTTCCGGTCCCCACCATTTCGCCAAATGTAAGGGGTTGGCAAAAGCCTCGTAAGCGATCGCCACGGAACAGGGTAATATCCTCGAACTATATATTTCGCGAGACGCTTCTGTCATGATCGAATTACTTTTCAAATTCCAGTATCCACTCAATGCCGTATTTATCTCTGAACATTCCAAAATAGGAACCCCAGGGACTGTCATTCATGGGTACTTCCACCTTACCGCCGGCGGATAGACCGGTGAATAACCGGTCGGCTTCTTCCCTGCTTTCCGCTGAGACCACTATCTTGGAGCGGTTTTCATTTTCATTCACCCGGCCCAATACTTCCGGAACATCGTTCCCCATTAAATAGTTGTTACCAATAGCCAGGGCAATGTGCATGATTTTATTGGCTTCCCTGGGATCTACCGGAAACTCCGGACCCGAAACTTCCTTGAACCGTATGATTTTTTCAAACGTACCGCCAAATACGGATTGGTAAAAAGTAAATGCTTCTTCGGCATTCCCGTTGAAATTTATATGGGGATGAATTACTGCCATGATCAATAGTTTAGATTCAAACCTAGCACTTAGCCGGATAAAGGGAAAGGCATAAAAGCGTCAAAAAAAGGTTGTTTTGCGCCAGCGGTTGCTGCCACAAATACTTTTGCTTGTATGCTTATTTCGTCTCGCCAGGGTGATCAAAAAGCTAACTATTAATTTTTTCATGTACTGTTTTTGGTACTCGGATATTTTTTTGTTTTAGTAAGGGTATCCACGAAATAAAAAATTCCACTATCAGCAGGGGTAATACCCAACTCATCCATTCATAGGTGGTGTCTTTTATTTCGTCGCTTTTTATGAAAAATAACAGGTTGTGTTCATATACTAAATCGCTTAAAATGCGGAGCCATACAAAAGTTAAGGCGAGCGTATAACTGCGGATCATAAAAAGCCGGTGTGGTTTTATATTTTTATTCCGGATGGTTACCCAGGCTGCAATTGTCATGAACAGCCATAAAAGGGATAGTATTACAACGGGAACAATGGATCCTTCGTAAGGCTGTAACACACCAAGTATCAAAGCCGAAACACCACCCAGTAAACTGCCCGTAATATAAACCTTACCTAGTTGCCTGTGCCAGTAGTTGTATCGGTTACGAAACCCGTTCCAGAATTGTAGGGGCCCCAACGCTAATGGAAGTATGGCAGTGAGTATATGAAAAATAAAAAAGAATTGCTTATCCCAAAATGTTGGCCCGATCCCTTCTTTGTAAAACCTGAAAAGGATGGCCCGGTACAAATAGTACACGCTGAAAAGGATGATGGTCGTCCAAAACGCTTTACTAATAACTCTTTTAGTGATCGTCATATTAGCTACATTTTGTAAATGCTTCAAGGCGCCGCAGGAGAAGTATAAGTTCGTATCAATTGATTCAGTTTCTCCGCTACCTTTTCTTCCATTATGCCCCCATGGTAACAGATCAGTTTACCGGGACCTAAGTCCCTGATTTTTTCCACCGACCGAAGCGCCTGCCCCAGGTCCAGCGTATACTCGGGGTTGGCGATGTTCAGCTTCCCCTCCTCGATCACGACGGCATCGTTTGCGATCACCGTCCCCTGGCTGGGAATAAACAGGGATAGATGCCCCTTGGTATGTCCCGGCGTATGAACAACGATCAGGTCCTCTTCTATCCTATCCTTATCCTGCATGGTACGGTCCACCTGCAGCCGCCGGATGCTCTGCAGTTGTTGGATAAATGCCATGGCCCAAGACTTTGATGCTTCCGGCATATCCGCTAATGCACTTTCAGCCTGCACCAGCCGCTCCGATGGGATCCTGCCCGAAACAGATGGCTCCTCTATCGCACTGCTGTACAGCAACAGGTTTGTATTCCGGCTTTTGAACAGGTGTACCGCCCCTAAATGGTCAATGTCGTCGTGTGAAATTATGATGGCATACAAATCCCCCACCCCGATACCCAGCACCTCCAGCGCGGAAACAAATTCTTCAAAGGTTTCTTCGTAACCGCAATCGACCAGGTAATTTTTCCCGTTTACCTGTATCAGGGTGGGATAGAGTTCTACCCTGGTGGCTCCCAGCATCTTTTCAATCCTGAAGGTGGTTAGTTTCATATCTCTCGTCGGATTGCTGCAGGGTTAATGATCACGGATATTTACCACCAATGCCTGGTAAGGCTCCAGCTGGATGGTTTGATCCGGCTGAAAGGGATCAGAAGGATAATTGTTTACCAGTATCTTGCCCGTGCGCAGCGTTGCAGGCAACTCCGCCGCTGCTTTTTGATCGGAGAAATTCAGCAGGATCAGCAGCTTCTCCTTACCTAACACCCGCGTATAAGCGTAAATTTGCGGGTGCTCATCCAGGATCATATCATACGCGCCATACACCAGTACCGGGTTTTCTCTCCGCAGCCTGGTCATCGCCCTGAAATGATTGAGTACGCTGTTGGGATCTTTCTCCTGCTCGGCCGCATTGATCTCTGTGTAATTCTGATTCACCGGCAGCCACGGGGTTCCGGTGGTGAATCCCGCCTGCACCGTGTCCTTCCATTGCATCGGCGTCCGGCCATTGTCACGGGATAGAAAACGCAGCTGCTTCATAAACTGCTCCATGTCCTGCCCTTCGGACAGGGCTTTCTGGTAGGAGTTTTTAGCAGCGATATCATTATACTGCCCGATATCGGTAAAGCTGATATCGGTCATCCCCAGTTCATCACCATAATAGACATAGGGGGTCCCCCGCATGCTTAAGAGGTGAGTATTCAGCAATTTGGCGGATGGTTCCCGGAACGCCGGGCTGTCATTCCCGAACCGCGAAACCAGCCGGGCCACATCATGGTTGGAAAGAAATACCGAGATCCATCCTGCCCGCGCAAAAGCACTGTCCCAGGCCGAAAAGACCCGCTTGAACTCCGACAGTTGATACCCGTCCAGGGAATTCACCAGGTCTACTGTTTGGAAATGATATGCCATATGCAATTCCTTGCGGTCCGCATCTACCAGGTCATGCGCATCCTGGAAGCTGGATCCGGCTCCTTCTGAAACAGAAAACACATCGTACTTACTGAATACCTCCTGGTTCATTTCCCGCAGGTAATCGTGCAGTTGTGGTCCCATTCCATAGTACCGGATAAAATTCTTCTCCCATCCCTTCGGGTATTCGGGAAAGCTGGTGTCCTTGCTGACGAACTGGAAAGCATCCAGCCGGAAACCATCCACACCCTTGTCGGCCCAAAACTTCATGATAGCATAGACCTCCCGCCTCACGGCCGGGTTCTCCCAGTTGAGATCGGGTTGCTCCGCGGAAAAATAATGCAGGTAATACGCGTTCGTCAGCGAATCGTATTTCCAGGCATTGCCGGTGGGATCAAACAAGCTGTGCCGATAGGGTGGCGCTCCTTTTTCCGCCGGCCACCAATGATAATAATCCCGGTACGGATTGTCGCGCGAACGCCTCGACTGACGGAACCACTCGTGCTGGTTACTGCTGTGATTCACTACCACATCCAGAACAAACCGGATCTTCCTGGCATGTAATCCCGCCAACAGTTGCTCAAAATCCTCCATGGTGCCAAACTCCGGTAAGATCGATTGGTAATCACTGACGTCGTACCCGTTATCCACCATAGGCGACTGGAAAAAAGGATTCATCCAAACCATGGTGACCCCAAGTCCCTGGATGTAATCCAGTTGCTCTATGACCCCTTTCAGGTCGCCTTTCCCATCTCCGTCGCTGTCCTTGAAACTGCGGGGATAGATCTGGTAAATGATCCCCTCTTTCCACCATTTCCGGTCAACGGAAACCTCGTTACCGGTTGTTGGACCGGCATTCCTGCAGGACAGGGCCAGTACGCTCCCTAACAGGAGGAGAAGTAGTGCACGCATGGTGCAGGAAAATACTTCATTTTAACCGCTTTTACAAGTTATTCGGCACCGGTCAAAATGGTCAGCGCGCGCTGCCGCTTTTCTTTAACCACCTTAATATCGATCAGGGATGTAATGATCAATCTATTGTTGGACCGACTGGCTGCTGCTACCAGTTCCAATACTTCTTCCAGGTTTTGCTTCAGCTCCGGAATTCTTTTCAGGGACGCTTCATCCGGCTTACCGAATCGCTCCTGCGAACTGAAATTTTTCATCTCATGAAAATGCACCTTCGTGGAAAAGAAATTCATCAGGATCTCCTTAGCTTCCTCGGCCTGGAAGTCTCCTTCAATAAGCGATACTTTCAATTTGTCTTTCATTATTTTCTGTTTATATGGATAAAGTCCTGGACAGCCAGCCCAGGGCTATTATGGAAAAAGAAGCGTATAGATTCCGGGTAATGGGATCTTTTGTCATCAGGGCCATCAGTAATAACAGGATCACTACAACCAGCGAAAGAACCCATTTTATAATGACTTGCTTCATGGTGTCGGAATTGAATTTGGAATTATTGTCCCTGCCCCAGGGAATAGCCCGCCTTGCCATCGAAAGCGTACAGGTTCTCTGTTTTTATGGTATCGATGTTTTCCCTGATGGAATGCTGTAATAGTTCCAGGATGTTGGCGGGGGTCATTAACTTGCCTTCCCTGGGTTTAAAACGACACCTCCAGTGATCGGTACAAAAGGTTTCTTTAAAACCATGAGGCCATACCACGATTCCCCTGTTGGTGATCATGGTTAATTGGATGCCGTCGTGTTCCAGCTTTTTTACTTTCTCAGCCAGGTCAACCGGGTTCATACCATTCCAGTGAACGAATACATCCACCCCTACTAATTCCTTTTTGGCAGCGGGCTTCCGTTGATACTTAGGCAGGGTCAGGGCAGTATTACTGGTATAAGAAACCGGTTTCAGCCCGGAAGGCCGTTGTCCAAGATTACCGATAACCGCATACGCAAACTGCTTTGTTCCCACCCTGTCTATACTGGTTCCTTCCCGGAAGATGTCAGGGGTATGTATCCCGTCTTCCAGTGTTTTGAGCCATGCATTCTGTACCTTCTCCGCTACCTCCGTTTGCCCGATATGATTCAACATCATGATAGCACCCTGTAATAACCCGGAGGGATTGGCCAGGTTTTGTCCCGCTAAAGCAGGAGCCGATCCATGAATGGCTTCGAACATGGCACATTCTTCACCAATATTGGCAGAGCCGGCTAATCCAACCGACCCTGTTATCTGGGCAGCAACATCACTCAGTACATCGCCGTATAAATTGGGCATTACGATTACGTCAAATGCTTCCGGTGTATCCGCCATCCGGGCAGCACCTATATCAATGATCCAATGTTCATTTTCGATGTCCGGGTACTCCTGCGCGATCTCTTTAAAAACCTGGTGAAACAAACCATCCGTTTGCTTCATGATATTGTCCTTGGTAAAACAGCTAACTTTTTTGCGGTTCTGCTGCCGGGCATATTCAAAGGCATAGCGGACTATTTTTTCGCAGCCCGGCCGGCTGATCAGTTTCAGGCATTGTACCACTTCGTCCGTTTGCTGGTGTTCAATGCCCGCATAGAGATCTTCCTCATTTTCCCGTATGATCACCAGGTCCATCACCGGGTGCTTCGTGCTTACATAGGGATGCAAACTCCGGCAGGGCCTCACATTGGCATAGAGGCCCAGGAATTTCCGGGTGGAGACATTCAGGCTTTTGTAGCCGCCTCCCTGGGGTGTGGTGATCGGCCCTTTTAAGAATACTTTGTTGCGACGGATGGTTTCCCAGGCTTCCGCCCCGATACCGGATGCATTGCCTGCCAGGTATACCTGTTCACCCGCTTCTATTTCCTCCAGCTCCAGCTGAGCGCCTGCCGCTAACAGGATCTTTAAGGTGGCGTCCATGATTTCCGGACCAATACCATCCCCTTTTGCTACGGTAATTCTTGTCATAGTAATAGTGGTTTTGTTTATTCCGATGCAAATCTGCGCATTCCACTACATAAATTATATTTATCTTTATAATGTTATCCATTAGCCATATTTATGAATTATACGCTGAATCAACTGCTGATTTTTTTAAAGGTTTCCCAAACACAAAGCGTCACCAAGGCCGCGGAAGAGTTGCACCTCACCCAGCCTGCGGTATCCATCCAGCTGAAGAATTTCCAGGATCAATTTGATATCCCGCTCACAGAAGTGGTGGGCAGGAAAATATACATTACCGATTTCGGAAAGGAAATGGCAGCAGCAGCAGAAAACATCCTCTCCCAGGTCTACGCCATCAACAACAAAACATTGGCTTATAAGGGACAATTGACGGGTCGCCTGAAGATATCCGTTGTGTCAACGGGTAAATACGTGATGCCTTTCTTCCTGGCGGATTTTATGAACCAGCATCCTGGAATTGAATTGCTGATGGATGTTACCAATAAGAATAAAGTGGTGGAAAGCCTCGAGCTGAACGAGGTGGATTTTGCACTGGTCTCTATCTTACCAACAACCCTGAACGTGGAAAAAATGGACCTGCTTCAGAATAAATTATACCTGGTGGGAAATGCCGCTGCCAAACCCGGGAAGAACAGGAAAACCAGGGAAGTCTTCAACGACTTGCCGCTTATTTACCGGGAGAAGGGTTCGGGTACCCGCCAAACCATGGAGGGATTTATTGAACGTAACCGGATATCGGTATTGAAGAAGATGGAGCTGACCTCTAATGAAGCGGTGAAACAGGCGGTACTGGCTGGACTGGGGTTTTCTGTGATGCCCTTGATAGGCATCAGGAATGAGTTGTTCAATAAGGAACTGCAAATCATTCCGGTCAAGGGCCTGCCTATTAAAACAACCTGGAGTTTGATCTGGCTGAAAGGAAAGAAACCATCACCGGTATCGCAATCCTTCCTGGACTACCTGAAAAAGGAAAAAAATCACATCGTGGAGGAGCGATTCAGCTGGTATGAGAAGTTTGCATAAAGAAGTATGTTTCGGGAAAAATTGCGGGTAGTGTAAGAAGGACGGGAATTTGGAAATGTGTCGCTTCACTTTAGCGCCAATGTTGATTTATCATTTATCGTCGAAATATTGCACTTCTGCCCGGCTTTTTTAAAGCACCCAATATTCTCCAACTGGTGCAATCTCCATTCTCATTTCCCACTGTCCGGCATAAGTTTTGGTGGCTGGCTTATATTCTCCAGAATAAGCAACTATTGGGTGCTGCTTGCCTTTATCGTCAATGGTGTTACCAGCTTCGTCTAATCCATAGAAGTAAGGATACTGTTTAGTAAAGCTGATAAAGTTTCCTTCTATATAACCATTTATTTGGGCGATTTCATAGTTTGCCCCAATGCCTTCCAGGTCAACAGATCTGCCCGTAAATTGACCATCATTGAAGCTGTCAACAAAGAGCCTGAATGTAACTTTTTCACCGGC
>CBFGLD010000026.1:0-23116 GCA_965649495.1 uncultured Flavihumibacter sp.
CGTGGCGGTAGGCCCATGGGGCATTTCCTATGCCGCCAATATCAGTTCCGATTCCACCGGCATCGGAAACTGGACGGAAGAACAATTCTTCAAATCCATGCGGGAAGGCAAGTACAAAGGCCTCGATAACAGCAGGCCCCTGTTGCCTCCCATGCCCTGGTACAATTTCGCAAAACTCAAGGATGAGGACCTCAAAGCGATCTTTGCTTACCTGAAGTCCTCCACACCTATAAAAAATGTAGTACCTGCCAATCAGCCTTTAAGCCAATTATAAGGTACTCTTTTCATTGTGTCACAGGCCCCATTTCCATGGGGCTTTTTTATTGATTTTTTATCCGGAGGTTAGGGCAACAAAAAAGCGCCGTGCAGCAAACTGCAGGCGCTTTACACCAACAACCAACTATTACTATGCAACCAATGCTTCTGCGGTAAGCCCGGTTTGAACTTTATCCCATCGCAGGATGGGAAGGCGGGCAGAAAGGCGATCCACCAGTTGTTCGTATACGGGTATGGGAAGGGTGGACTGAACGGTTAGCAACCACCGGGATACTTCGTCGTCAGACATGTCTTTCACCATCCAGGTGCAGAGGCTGAGCCATTCGGAAATAGTCTGTCGCGATTCGATACGATCCTGCAGCAACTGCAGTTCTTTGTCCGTATAAAAAGCCCATAAGAGGGGGTTCAACAATTCCTCCTGCATCTGGATGCTGGCGATCACCTGTTCGGCAAAACGCCTGAAACTGGATGACAGCAAACGCTCTGTCAGCTTGAGTTGGGCATACCTTTCCCGCTGTTGTTCGATCCGGCTCATCCGTTTCAGCAGTTTATCAGCGGGCGAATGTTTTCCATAATGATCAGAGGAAAAACATTCCGGCACTTTGGAACTGAATAACCGGATCGCCGGCAGAATGAACCGGTATTCTTCTTCGGCCTGCCGGTGGCAGTCCAGTACCAGTTCGGTCAGTTGTTCAAAGGTTTGCTGCAATTTCGATTCATCGGAAAAATCGGTGAATTGAAGCAGCAGGCTGGTATCCAGGAGCAATGACCGGAGGGCAGCATGGGAGGCGGTGAATATGTTGAACCTGCGCATGGTTAATTTGCTTTTTCCCGGAAGACAAATCCCTCCAGGATGATCTCGGTAAGATGGTTATGTTTTTGTATCCGCATTTTGGTAGGGTAATAGCCGGACTCCATGAATTTTGCGGGCTGCGGAATATCGCGCTGGAAGTTTGCATTATCCAGCAGGAACTGCCGTGTGATCATGGGTTCATAAAAATTTACTTTGCCATTATACGAACCAAGGATGAAGGTTTGCGTAAATGTTTCACCGTTCAGTTCCGGAGACGTTACATCAAACCAATGCCTGCCCATCTGGGGTACACCGTTAGGAGGAGACACATAATTCAGCGGAAAATAAGCTGCATCGGGAGCATTGTTGAATCCATCCGGATTGACTTCGAAAGGAGGAATGGCCAGCCGGGCAGCTTCTTCCATCATATAGAAGTGAAAATCAAAATGCGGGATGGTATACACGTCATCCGGCTCATGCCCTGCCGGGTTCCAGTCGAGCCCCACATGACGGAAAGGCGTGGCGGCAAGTGCCTTGGGATGCAGTTGCAGGCTGATGCTGTTGGAATGATCGTGGCCACCTTCCAGGGAGCCGGCTTCTACGGGAACATTTTCCATAACGTCCTCGTCGATGGCAATGGCGAGTTTTTCGGGAGCGCCTGTTTTGGAAAGCTGCACCCAGGTAAACGCTTTGCCTTCGTGATAAGCTACTTCGGGTCCTTTGTAGACCCCACCCGGGTGGTTGTCGTCGTTTTTGTCACAGGACTGGAGGCTTAATACAGTGCCGGCAAGGGCAGCCAGCAAGAACACTTTTTTCATGATGATCGATTTAATGGTCCCGAATCTCATCGGGGATTTTTATTGGTTTTTAATTAATAAACAGATGGTTCCCGGTGCATCCTTTTCCGGTTCATGGAGGTGAGCATAACTTCCCGGATATAGCCTTCCGTGAGTTGGTAAGGGTCATAATTTTTGAATTCGCGGGAAAGCTCCTGCACCTGGTGCCGGTACGCCGGATCCCCCAGTACTTTTTCCACTGCATCAAACAATTGTTTGGGTCGGGGTGATTCCGTGCGCAGGTCGATACCGATTTTAAAATAGCCGATACGGGCGTTAATCTCATTCTTACCCTCATGCACACCCGCAACTACCAAAGGCAGGTGGTGATCGATGGCCAGGGTGACTCCTCCATATCCACCGTTGCTGATATACACATCGGCATAGGGCATGATATCCCGGAATGGAATAAAATCTTCAATGATGATATTAGCTTCCGGGTACCTGTTGCGCAATTCAGCAGTTCCGCTGCCGCCGGTGGTTACCACCACCAGGTAATTCGTATTCCTGAAAGCATCCAGGGCAGGCACCAACAGTTTATTCATATCCTTTTCCACTGTTCCCTGCGTAACCAGCAAGACCCGCTCAAACGTATTGAGGCGGTGGTCAAACCACGCCTGCCGGTCTGCTTTGTTTTCATGGGGAAGCAGGGATCCTATGAAGCGTATATTTTCACCGAGGTCGGAACGGCGGTATTCAAAGCCCGGGGTGCCGACCTGCAGCAGCAGGGTGCTTTTGCGAACTACGGTATCAAAAACATTTTCGCCATTATGCGGCACCAGGTATTCATCAAAAATGCCGTGCATGATTTTGGCAGACCGGCGGAAGAGCACATTATCCGCAAACCACCGGAGAAAAGCCTGTTTCATTTTTCCGGGTACTGTTTGAGAGGGTTGCATTCCCAATCCGGAAGGCGCGAGGTCCTGTGAAGTTTCCATTAACGGCACTACCCCAATCGCAAACACCGGGATATTCATTTTCTCCTTAACAAAAGGGATACCGGTGAAGAGGCAATCCGCTATCATCAAATCGAATGGAAAGGTTTCGTAAACAGACAGGATGTCCTGGAAGTATTCCGGACCGCGACGTATGAAAAAATGCTCCATGTCAAAGTTCAGCTTGCCGATCTTCCCCCTGATCTTATCCCGGTCTGCAAAATGTTCCTGGAAATTGGAAGTGTTGATTTCCTTTGCCCGGGTAAACGGATAATGCGGGATTCCGAGCCTGCGCAGCTTTTCGGCGTAGATGGATGAACTGTACCACCGTACATCGTATCCTTTTTCTTTCAGGAAAACGGCAAGACCTGTGAGGGGATTAAAATGGCCGTCTGCCGGCACATTGGCAAACAGGATCCTCCTGGATGAGCTTGTCACCATTGACTTCAATTGATAAGGTTTAAAATAGAAACACAATATTAACCCCGTTCATACCGGATGAAAAGCAGTTCATACATGAACCGCTAAAATCCCTGATTCAATTGTTATATTTGACTGATAGTAACTGCCCCACTTGAGAAATTTTTTTTTCATATTCCTGTTCCTGCTTACATATGGTGATCTGACAGGCCAGCAAGCCAGGCAGTACTCATTTACCCATTACAATTCTTCCAGCGGCCTGGCATCCAATATGGTCAATAATATCACCCAGGATAAGTTGGGATTCATCTGGATGGCATCGGTGAACGGGCTCCAGCGATTTGACGGAAAAGAGTTCATAACCTTCAGACACAACCGAAACCTGCCCACTTCCCTCCCATCCAATAATATCGCCGGTGTTTTTGCCGACAGTAAGGGCAGGCTGTGGGTCATGAATGAAGACAATAGTGTGGGCACTTTTCATACCACCCGGTTTGAATACCGGAATGTGCCGGTGAAGTCGCCCCCCAAAACAGTCAACCTGTTCTTTCCTTACCGCATGTTTGAAGACTGGCGCGGGAAAATAATTCTCATGGTGGTTACGCAGGGGGTATTCGAACTGGATGAAGACAAGCTGGAGTTCCGGCCCTCCGGCATTAAAATTCCTGCCCGGTGGCATGTGCTGGAACTGGCCGCTGACCCGGTGAATAAGTGTTACTGGATCGGTGCCGATTCCGGTATTGCCCGGTTTGATCCCATGACGGGAAGGCTTACCACGGCCGCCAATAATTCGATCCGTGATCCGGTGATTGAAAACTTCGGGCAATTAAACAACACGGGATTCATCCTGCCTTCGGGCGATGGCAGGAGCATCAGTTTCAGTAATTGGCCTGCTCATTCGGGCAATCCTTTTTTCTACTGGTATGATACCAAAACCCGCAAAACACAACAGCAGCATTTTGGTGAATTGCTGGCTACCGGATACCATGAGGTACGAGGGCATTTCCAGCCTTCCCATGGGCCTTTATGGGTGTACGGACTGCCGTTCGTAGCGTCCTTTGATACCGCCAATTTAAAGTTCCATCTGATAGGGCAATCGATGCCACAGGGATCCCAATTAAAATTTGATGTGGCCACCCACCTGTTTGAGGACCGCCACCAGAACCTGTGGATCTCCACATCCGATGGGGTGTACGTGTTCAACCCCGAGTCGCAACCGTTTAATTCCTACAACCTGTTAAGGCCGGGAGGCCGGGAAATAAGCGATGGGTCCGTAACATCGGTCACGCAATTGAAAACCGGTGATATCTGGGTAGGCACCTGGGGTAAGGGGCTCTATTGCTACGACCGGAACATGAACCCGGTGAGGGTTCCCGGGGTGCTGGACAAGCATAAGGACGCCATGACCATCTGGTATATCCACCAGCACAGCAGGACCGGGATGATATTTATGGCAGAGCAGGGCGGGCGGCTAACGGTATACGACCCTCGAAAAGAAACCCTTTACATGGATTTCCCGGAACTGTTTGACAGGAGGACCATCCGGCAGGTGGCGGAAGACAGGGAAGGGAACCTGTGGTTCGGCACACAGGGTGGTGCCCTGGTAAAATGGGACTTCAAAGCATCGGGAGGTGATCCCGGTAAGGGATATACGAAGGTGATGACACTTGGACTGGTACAAAGACTGTATACCGACCAGGATGGTACAATATGGATCGCCACCCTGGGTAAAGGACTCTACCAGTTTGACCCGGCAAAGGAAATGGTGATCGACCATATCACCAGCACAACCAGTGAGGATTGGAAACTATGCAACGACTCTCCCACTGACATACTCCGTTATAACGACAGCCTGTTACTGGTTGCGGGTTATTCCATTTCCATATTAAATACGCGCAGCCGCACTTCGCAGACCATTTCGCTGGACGAGGGTCTGCCCTCCAACACAGCTTATTACCTGCAGAAGGACACATCGGGAAGGGTTTGGCTGGGGCTTCAGAATGGCCTTTGCCGGTGGAACCTGGAGAAAGGCCGGTTTACCCTCTTTGATCGCCGGGATGGCATCTCCCATGATAATTTCACCAGTGGCGGGGCTTTCAAGGTTAACGGGAACAAGCTGGTCTTCACAACAGGTCACAATTTCCTGGAGTTTGACCCTTCCAAAGTGATGCATTCTGATGCGCCGCCTAGGGTAACGATCACGGATATCCACGTAATGAACCGGAGAATCCCCATTGATTCCATCCTGGAAGAAGGCGAACTGGAGCTGGCCCCCACCCAAAATTCCGTCACCATCGACTATGCCTCCCTGCAGTACCTGGATCATGACCAGCTGGTATTTTACCACATGATGGAAGGCCTTGATAAGGACTGGGTGCGATCCACTACTAATAAAGCTATCTATAATTACCTTCCCTACCGGAATTACAGCTTCAAGGTGAAATGCGTTAACGGGGATGGCGTTGAGTCAGTGGAGATCACCAGCCTGGCCATCCAGGTGAAGCCACCTTTTTGGCGGTCCTATTGGTTCCTGGGGTTAATGGTATTCCTGGCAGTGGGCTTCCTGTACTGGCTTGACCGGTTGCGCATGCAAAAGATAAGGGCTACGGAAAGCATCCGGACGCGCATAGCCACCAGCCTCACCGATGACCTCACCAACTCCCTCAGCAGTATTAATATTTCCAGTGAGCTGGCCAAAACAAGAGTGGAAACCGATGCCCTGCGCACCCGTGATTATATCCACCATATCAGTGAAACGAGCAACCGCATGACACAAGCCATGTATGACATGGTGTGGAGCATTAATCCGCTGAACGACCAGATGCAAAAGACGCTGGAGCGGATGAAGCATTATGCCATGGAGCAGGAAAGCATGAGTGATGTCAATATCAAGATTGATGCGGATCCGGGCATCTCGGAAAAGGATTCGGATATGGAACACCGGTATGAACTGCTCTCCATCTACAAGGAGGCGATCTCCAATGCCGTAAAACATTCCGGGGCCCGTAACATTCATGTACAGCTAAGGTTACGCAAGCAGAAATTACTGATGCTGATACAAGACGATGGAAAAGGATTTGATATTACCAAGGTTGCCCTGGGGCGCGGTCTCAACGACATGAAGCGCAGGGCCGCTGCCATCAGCGCTCACCTTGATATCCTTTCGGAGATCAATACCGGAACCCTCATCCGTTTAGAGATGAAGCTTAAATACTAGGATCATTTACCCATCCATTTCTTGAAATCACTGACTTTTTCCCTGCTCACAATGGCTTCCTTATCCACTACGGGAAGCAGGTTAAGCAACAGCCGGTTGCCGAAGTAATCATGGATCTGGTCCACGCTCTGGATAGAGACATAAAAAGACCGGCTGATCCGGAAATACCTGGCGGGATCCAGCATATCTTCCAGTTCGTCCATGGTATAGTCCACGATGAATTTCCTGTTATCGTTGGTTTTGAAGAAATTGACGCGGCCATCGCTGTAGAAGTAAGCGATATCATCCACCTCAACACTTACCAGTTTTTGTCCCTGCTTTACCAGGAAACGTTTACGGTATTCGCGTGTTTGTAACCGTTGCTGTAATTCCCTCACCAGGCTGTCCACATTCAGGTTGGAAGTGGGTTCACAGGATCCCAGCAATTGCTTCATTTTCCGGAATTTTTCCAGTGCGGCTTCCAGGTCCTCTTTCTGAACGGGCTTGAGCAGGTAGTCTACACTGTTTACCTTGAAGGCCTTCAGCGCATACTCATCGTATGAAGTGGTAAAAATGACGGTACTGTTCACTTCCACGCGGTCAAATATTTCAAAACTCTGACCATCGGCCAGTTCGATATCCATGAGGATGAGGTCAGGGGCTTTATTTTCCTGCAACCATTTTACTGATGAACGGATACTATCGGTGATGCCTACCACTTCGGCGCCGGCATCTACCGACTGCAGGGTTTTCTGGAGTTTCCTGACGGCCAGGTCTTCGTCTTCAATAATGAGCACTTTCATAGTTCAAGCATTAGAGGAAAAATACGTTATTCCACCCATCTACACAATCCTTCAGCGCACCATTTGGTAAAATTCGGGAATGAATTGCAGAAAGCTCATGCCGGCTGGATCAACGGCACTACCACCGAAAACTCCTTGCCATCATCCCGGATCATGATCTCTTCCTGTTTCATCAACCGGTATTTGTTATGGATATTATGCAATCCCACTTTCGTGCTGTAAACCATCCGGTCCTTGCGCTGCAGGTTATTGCTCACCACCAGTTTGTTACTGTTGGTGGTCAGGATCATGATCCGTAGCGGACTATCCCGCAGGATCATATTATGTTTAACCGCGTTTTCCACCAGCATTTGAAGGGTAAGCGGCGGAATGAGATAAGCCAGGCTTCTGTCGGTAACCCGGATCTCCAGCTCCAGCCCGTCACCATAGCGGGTTTTGAGCAGGTGAAAGTAGGAATGGATGAACTGCAGTTCGGTGTCAAGGGTGGTAAGGCCATCTTCGTTGGTGCGCAGCAGGTAACGATAGACCTTACTCATTTCGTCCAGGAATTTCTCCGCTTTAATGGGGTCTTCGCTGATGAGGGATGACAATGAATTCAGGCTGTTGAACAGGAAGTGAGGATTTACCTGTCCCTTCAGCCCTTCCAACTGGCTCTGCAGGTTTTCTTTTTTCAGTTGTTCGGCTTCATCCACGAGGCTGCGCCATTTTTCATAAAAGGCGGCCCCTTCATTGAAGCTGGTCGCCAGCAGGTTACAGGCCGCTCCCACTCCCAATGCCCAGAAATAAGACTCCCGGTTGATACGGTACCCCAAAAAACCCACGTAATCGTAACCCCAATAGAGGATGCTCACACCTGCAATCATCAGCAGGATAAAAAAAGCAAGTCCGATCAATATGCGTTTGAAGGTCTGGCTGTAGCGGGGGTATTTGTGATACAAGATGGTGGCGATCATTCCGCAGGAAACATAGACCAGGAAAATGACCGTCAGGGTGATGAGGGTGGCCAACATAAAGCCGGCGGCAGTGGACAGGTAAACACTACCGAAGATCAGGAAATTGACCGCAATAGCAAAAGGAGGCAAAAGCAGTAATGCGATCCATTTCTCTTTACGGGAATAATGTAAAAATGCCATACTGTTCAACATATCCGGTCTTTGGGTCAATATACAGGTTAGGACCTGGCAGCGGCCGGCTAACCGGATGAATTGTCAAAAAAGCGGTTGAACTGTAAAAGTAAAAAAAGCGCCCGGCAAATTCCGGGCGCTTTCCTCAACCGGTTTTTCCGGTTTGGGTGGAGAACGTACTCTCAAAAATTTTGTCCGCGTTACCGGCCTCAAAACCCTCCCGCCGGTGATGCCTGCGTATCTCGGATTTTGGGAGCGCCCGGTAGGGGTCCAGCACTTTCCGTTCCGCAAATTCCACATAGGAACCGGCGATCTCCTTTTCCACGCCGTCAGCAAAGGAGGCCTTTACCATTCGGGCCACCGTGGAGGATTGGGATAGTTTGCCATCGGGACTGGTTTTGATCTTACCGCCGGCATCGTTCAG
Source organism: uncultured Flavihumibacter sp. (assembly GCA_965649495.1). Classification (GTDB taxonomy): domain Bacteria; phylum Bacteroidota; class Bacteroidia; order Chitinophagales; family Chitinophagaceae; genus Flavihumibacter. The sequence continues at coordinate 8,808 of CBFGLD010000026.1, forward strand.
CAGGAAGTGATGCTTTTCGAGGAAGCGGTTAAACCCCTCGATGGTATCGTACCCTTCCGGCAGGTTGTGCACACTAACGGTAAAATGGTTCAGGTAATAACGGTTATAGATAACCCAGGCCGCGTATTCACTCTCTGCAGTCAATGCCTGGAAATCTTCCCAGGTGGGCGTGCGCCACAACCCACTGTGCAAAAAAGCGTCCACGGCAGCTGCATCGTCCAGGTCAAGGCGATCCACGGGGTCCGCTGTTACCTCACCGGTATAAGATCGGATCACTTGCTGTGCCGTCTCCGACAGGTCATTTACCCGCAGCTCACTGATGAAAATGCGGGGAAATTCAGGAGTTGGCGGCGCATACCAATAGGCATCCAGTTTTTTCTCCGGAAAGAAATAGGGGTCCTTGCGCTGGTAGCCCAAATGGAGCCAGATCTTTTCCAGCGATGCGATGCCCAGGTGGGGTACGCCCATTGTCCGGAAAGCAATGTGATCGTTTTCAATTTCTTCCGGACTGCTGATAAGGCCTTCGCGAACCATGGCATCCATGACTGCCTGAACATCGGGAACCCTTTCCTGGTAACGGCGCATGAGTCCCTCCAGCACCGCTTTCAACACAGGGTATGTATCCATGAGCTGTAATTGAGTGAATTAATGCTGGCTGGCATACAGCTGGCCGTTTTTGGTTTTGATAAAGTCGTTGTAAGCGATCTCTTCCTGTTTGATAAACCCTTGCTGCGGCAGGGTGCCTTTGGCAACCATCTCCACCACAGCTGCCACGGAAGCGGCGGTGGTCCAGCTGATGGCACGCCATTCCTTGCCATGGATCAGAATGGGATGGTAGGCATGGTAAAACTCTTCCCGTGCCAGTTGGTCGCCCTTCCAGCCTTCCACAACTGCGTAAACATACACCACGTCTTCCCGCACCGGGGGTTTGGCTTCTGTGAGGATTTGTTCCACCAGTTCCCGCTTTTCCTTAAGGATGAGTTCATACAGCAGGAAACGCATCAACCGGGCGTGGCCGGGGTATCGCATGGTCTTGTAGTTCAGCGTATCCACTTTACCCGACAGGGTTTCGCACATGGTTCCCAGTCCGCCGCTGGTGCTGAAGGCTTCAAATTCCTGTCCTTCGATATTGATCATTTCGATGCCTTCCAGGGAAGGTACCATTTTACGTTCGCCGTTGTGGATCACTTCGGCATCGTTGATGTATTCGTTGATCACCCCCGCTGGGCTCCAGGTAAAGGAATATCCCATCAGGCCGTTCGGGTAGCGGGGAAGTGCACCCACCCGGAGTTCTACATCGCGCAGTTTGGTAAACCGGTTATAGAGGTCGGCACCTACGATGCCGATGAAACCCGGGGCCAGTCCGCACTGGGGTGCCATAACACCCCTGGAGGTCTTGGCCATTTCACGAATAGCCGTGGTGGTGGGAACATCTTCGGTGAGGTCAAAATAATGAATACCCAGCTTATGCGCAGCCTGCGCTACGGGCAGGTTGAGGTTGTAAGGGAGGCAGGAAACCACGGCATCCTGGGTGGACAAAAAAGCCTCCAGCCGGGCAGTATCCCGGATGGACCCGGTTTCCACGGTAAAAGGCACCTCTACAGCAGGCTTGTTCTGGTCAAACCCGGTTACAGTAAAAAGATCACTCAGCAGGGTTCCGACAAGAGAACCAACCTTACCGAGTCCGACTACAGCAACGTTCTTCATTAATCAGAAGTTTAATATGTAAAATAATAAATGACAAAGAATAAATGAGCAGGCCAGGGTGCTTGCATGCAACCCTGTTCCCATTTTCTTAAAGAGATTACCAGCGATATATTGGGGAAGCGTTCCTGTCAGGGAACATTGGCACAGGCAGACCTCAGAAAGGCCAGGTAAGCACCGAATATGTTAACAATACCATTCATGCCTGTGAAAACTGTAATTTTGATTTCAGGAACCGAAATTAAGGGATTTAGCTAAAAAAATCCCTGTTATTCAAATGTATTTTACTACCTTTGCCAACCTTTAAAAAAGGTACTCATGAGTAGCAGACGGGAATTTGATATCGCTTTTGTGGGATTGAAGCCCGGCATTCATGAGTTTGAATATTCCATAACGGATAAGTTCTTTGAGGACTACCAGCAGGCGGACCTTCATAATATTGCGGCGCAGGTAAAACTGTCGCTGGATAAAAAAACGGGATTCATACTGCTGAAGTTCGAGATCGGCGGAACGGTGGAAGTTACCTGCGACAGGTGTGGCAGCAGCACTCTTCCCTGGACCCTTTTTGATGAGTTCAACATTGTGGTGAAACTGGTGGAGAACCCGGAAGAAATGAACGACCAGGAAGAAGACCCGGATGTATATTATATATCCCGCAGTGAAAGTCACCTGCACGTTGCCGACTGGATCTATGAGTTCATCGTACTGAGCCTGCCCATGCAGAAAATGTGTGCGGAAGAGGATGCCGGAAAACATCCCTACTGCAACCAGGAAGCGCTGGCCATGCTCCGCAGGATGGAACCCGATGGAAAGGAATCCGCAAACCCGATATGGAAAGGGCTGGAAAAATTCAAGGACCTGGATAATTGATTAAAGTATATATTAAACTGTTGAGATATGCCAAATCCGAAACGCAGACATTCACAGCAGCGTAGTGCAAAAAGAAGGACGCACTACAAGGCCGAAGCCGCTACCCTTAGCACTGACAGCACTACTGGTGAACTGCACGTACGTCACCGCGCACACGTGAGCGAAGGAAAATTGTTCTACAAGGGGAAACTGGTGGCTGAGAAATCACCCGTCAAGAAGTAATTAACCTGTAACCAATTTCATAGTTTGCCGGAGATGAAAATCGGTCTGGACATGATGGGTGGAGACTTTGCACCGCTGGAAGCGGTGAAGGGACTCCAGCTTTTCCTGTCGGAATACGAAACTCCGGCAACTGTATTTTTATTTGGTGACGAAGAAGCGATTCGTCCGCTCCTGGAAGCCCATTCCATTCCTGCAGACCGGTGCACCGTGGTGCATGCCCCGCAGGTGATCGGGATGCACGAGCATCCTACCCGGGCACTTAAGGAAAAACAACAATCATCCATTGCCGTTGGTTATTATTACCTGTCCACCGGCAAGATCGATGCGTTCATCAGCGCCGGCAATACCGGCGCTATGCTGGTAGGCGCACATTACAGCCTTAAACCCATCGAAGGAGTGCTTCGTCCCACCATTTCCACTATCATTCCCAAAGAAAACGGCAGCACAGGTTTGTTGCTGGATGTAGGCCTGAATGCCGACTGCAAACCCGAACACCTCAACCAGTTTGCCATATTGGGATCCCTGTATGCCAAACACATTCTGGGAGTGGATCAACCGCGGGTGGGATTGGTGAACATCGGGGAAGAAGAAGGCAAAGGCAATATCCTGGCCCAGGCCACTTACCCGCTGCTGAAAGAAAACCAGCAGATCCATTTTGTGGGGAATGTGGAAGGCAGGGATATACTGGTGGATAAGGCAGATATCATGGTCTGTGACGGGTTCACCGGTAATATCATTCTCAAACTGGCAGAGTCACTCTACGAAGTGACCCACCGCAAGGAAATATCCCACGAGTACCTCGACCGGTTCAATTTCGAAAACTACGGCGGCACACCCGTGCTTGGGGTGAACAAGCCCGTTATAATAGGTCATGGTATCTCCCACGGCAAAGCGTTCAAGAATATGCTGCGACTGGCAGAAAAAATGATTGAAAGCAAATTGCTGGAAACCATGCAGGCGGCCTTCGGCACAGCCTAAAAAAACAGCAACCGCTTCCTGGGAAACAGTTGCTGCGCACTATCACAATCCAGTTGTATCAACTGGTCTCCAAAAATTTACTGACTTCTTTTATATTCCCGGTATTCGCGTCCCTGCTCTACCCGACCGGATTTCCTGTCGCTGGAACGACCGATCGTATAACCGGTACCGGCACCCACCACGCCCCCGATGACAGCGCCACGGGCAGGTTTTTTACGGTCGATGATGGCACCGGCACCCGCACCGGCTACGCCACCAATGATGGCGCCTTTAGCGGCATCACTGATGCCCTGGGGCTTCTGTGGAACCCGGGCCGCACTTTGGTTGTCAATGGAATAATTGCCGCTGCCGGAAGCACGCTGGGCAGATCCGGACCTTTTGGCCGTTGTCTTCCTGACCGGTTCGGCTACTACCGTTGACTGGGGAACTGCGGGCTTTTCTTCCACTGTTGCCTTTTGTCCACAAGCGGCCAGGATGGCCAGTACTGGTATGGAATAAAATAGCTTTTTCATAAACAATGTATTTAAGGGTGTACAGATACAATCATGGCTTCAATATTTCAATAAGCGGGCCAGAGCGCCCCTTTGAGATTTCAGGAAAGCGGACTTAACAAATAGTATGATTTTCTTTAACGAAAATCATAGATTTTCGCATGAGCATGCAGCAGGTGTTAACATATTTCAACGATTTCCTGCAACAGGTAAATAAGCCGCTGCTGGTCTTCAGCACGGCATTCGTTGCCATTCTGATACTACTCAATTACCGGCTGGGCATCGAAAGCAGGTGGATCCATGGCCTGCCCACCCGCACGCAAAAATTCATGGCATTTTATGGGGTGTACCTGGTGGCGTACGGACTGCCCTTCCTTTTTTACTTTTTATTTGGCCGGGTGCAAAAACCCTCTGCTGTGGTAGTAGCACTGCTATTGCTGGCACCGGCCATCTTTGCCCTGAAAGCAACAGCTGGCGGATGGAAACCCTTTATCCAGGAATGGGTACCCGGCAAAAACGGCCGATACCTTGCCCTGGTGCTCGACTGGCCTTTGCGGTTAGTGATAACCGTAATACTGCTCTGGATCTTCCATTCCTGGTTGGGCCATAACAACGGAACTACACAAGGATTTACTGCTGCGATGGGACTGGCGGATGGAAAATTCAATGCAGGTCCTTATTTACTATTGCTGCTGGCCGTGGTGCCCCTGGTAGTGTTTGCTGCCACCCAGCCCGCCTTTCTCCACACCTACCCTAAGTTGAAAAGCCTGGATTTCCTGGCGCCGGAAGGACCCACCTGGCTGCAGCAGCTGGGATTCGAATTATCCTACGGCACCGATTTTGTCACCATTGAATTATTCTTCCGCGGCTTCCTGGTAGTACTGGCCTGCCGGTTTGCAGGTACGGCGGCCATCCTGCCCATGGCAGTCTTTTATTGCTCCATACATTTCGGGAAGCCTTTGCTGGAATGCATCTCCAGTTATTTCGGAGGAATAGTCCTGGGGATTATTGCCTGTTACGCGCAAACGATCTGGGGGGGAATCCTGATTCACCTGGGCCTTGCCTGGATGATGGAGCTGGCAGCGGGTGTGGCGCTGCACCTGAAAAAATGAAGGAGCAGCCTGATCCCTTAATTTTATAAAATGAAATACGATATTTCCCGGGAGCTGGAATTCAGGACAGCCCGTAGCGGCGGCAGCGGGGGACAAAACGTAAACAAGGTGGAAACCATGGTGGAAGGCAGGTGGCATATCCAGGAATCACAACTGTTTGACGACCAGCAGAAAGCCCGGATCACCCAGAAACTTTCCAACAGGATTCAATCAGGTGGTTTTTTGGTGGTGCGTTCCCAGGTGGAAAGAACACAATTAGCCAACAAGAACCAGGTGATCCGGAAAATGAATGAACTGGTGCATGCTGCCTTACAAAAGAAAAAAGCGAGGATCGCCACCAAACCCAGCGCAGCAGTAAAAGCGAAGTGGTCTGATCAGAAAAAACAACAATCGGATGTAAAGCAATCCAGGAAAAAGATCCGGCCAACCGACCGTCATTGACCTCAATTTTTTTATGAGTACATTATTAAAAGACCTGTATACAGAAGCGTTTATCCGGAGGTTTGCATCTATAGCGGCCAGTATCCTTCCCGGTATGGAGAAAGAGCCTTTTGTTCAAAGTGTACTGGCTCCCGGTTGGGAAGCCATGGCGCTCAAACAACGCATGCGGCGGATCACTGTTTCGATGGGTGCTGTCTTTCCCTCCCCTTTTCCCGAAGCCCTGCCGCTGCTGAAAGCCCTTGTTCAAAAATTGCAGGAGGAAAATTTCCGGGGAAGCAGTATTGAATTCCTGTTCCTGCCCGATTACATTGAATGTAACGGGCTGGATCACCCGCAGGAGGCAGTGGAAGCCATGGAATGCACCACGCAATTCATCAGCTGTGAATTTGCAGTAAGGCCATATATCATCCGGTATCCCGGGATGCTGTATCCTAAGATGCTGGAGTGGTCGGTCCATGAAAATGCCGCGGTCCGCAGGTTAGCCTCCGAAGGGCTGCGCCCGCGTTTACCCTGGGCTATGGCCCTCCCGGCCCTGAAAAAAGACCCCGCGCCCATCCTGCCGGTCCTGGAAAACCTGCGGTCGGATCCATCGGAATCGGTTCGCAGAAGTGTGGCCAATAACCTGAACGATATTTCAAAGGACCACCCCGCCCTGGTTCTAAACTTAGTGCGCCAATGGATGGGAAAGGACGACCGGACCGACGCCCTGCTCAAACATGGATGCAGGACCTTGTTAAAACAGGGAGATCCCTCCGTGCTGCAGCATTTCGGCTTTGCCCAGGCGGGATTGGAACTGAATGCCTTTGAACTGGACAGTCACCGGGTGAGCAGGCACGGAATGCTGCATTTCGGACTGGAGATTACCAACACCTCCACCGTTTCGCAGGTGGTGCGACTGGAATATGCCATCCATTTCATGCGAAAAAAAGGTCCGGGCGGCCGGAAGGTTTTCAAGATCAGTGAACGGGTCTATCAGGCAGGCGAAACATCCACCATACGGCGCGGGCATAGTTTCCGGCCCATCACTACCCGGAAATATTACCCCGGAGCGCACCAGGTTTCCATCATCCTGAATGGAAAGGAAATGCAGTCAAGGTTATTTGAACTACTGGAAATGGAAACGTAAAAAACTTCTCTCCTGTAAGCCGGATTCTGTTCCTGCAAAGCAGGCCGTCATCATTTATCTGGCCGCACCATTACTGGGGCGATCTATCTGCCTACCCTCCGGCGTTGCTTCCTTACGGAAACATCGGACGAGCCGCCCTCGACCACCGGTTTACATGGCATTTCAGCATACAAGGTTTACCCCCACCCGGCATTACTGCCGGGCGCCGTAGGCTCTTACCCTACATTTTCACCCTCACCCACCTGTGCTGGCACAGGCAGGCAGTTATTTTCTGTGGCACTGTCTGTGAACGGTTGCCCGTCCCCCGGCCGTTAACCGGTGTATTGCCCTTTGCTGTCCGGACTTTCCTCGACCCGTTTCCGGGCCGCGATGACGCGGAGAGAAGCAGGCAAAGATACGTTAATACTGAAAATGTATTTCGGTGGCACCATAACCATAGCGGGGATGGTACTGGTTGATGAAATATTTCACGTGTTTGCGATGCCGCAGGATATCGTGGATCTCATCGCGCAGCCGCCCGCTGCCCACTCCGTGTATAACGGTGAGCATAGGCTGGTAATGCGCCAGGGCCAGGTCATAATATTTTTCGAATTCATCCACCTGGAACTGGAGTATCTCAGCATTGGACATGCTTTTCCAGCTGTCGGAGATTTTCTCAATGTGGAGGTCCACCACCGTGCGTGCCGGCGGCAGGTGCTGCCTGGCCTTAGAAGCTTCGTACATTTTATAACCGGCCGCAGCCAGTTTGCCGAGCTCCATTTTTTCCTCTTCAACCCTTGCAGGGTACTCTTTAAACAGCTGGTAAGAAAAAGTGGGGTCCCCCTTTTCCCGGATCTCCTGGATCTTCATGAAAAGCTGCTTCGGCTTGAGTTTGAGGGAAGCTTCAAAATAAGGTGCTTTATGCTTGTCGGGCGTCAGCAGTGAAAACTCAAAATGGTAAGAGGGACTGTCGTTGAGGTCGGAGAAAGCGATATCGTGCAGGTAAAAATCCTGGAAGGCCAGCACTTCATTTTTCAGTTCAAAATCGGATTCCCCAAAATAGCGAAGCTGGTACGTGAAGGCATAGCCGGTATCGTTCTGGTTGTGCAGGTGGATCTTCAGCAGGCTGACCACTTCATCGCCGAATTCGTCCTGTTCGAACTTCGGGATAAAGGTGATCCAAACCCCGTTGGGCTCGCGCCGGGGAAGCTGTTTGATCTTCTCCTTCGGCACCTGGTCGATATAGGTCTTTGGCCGGGCTGGGTCCTTAACGACCTTTTGTTTGGAGAACTGTTTGTAATACGGAAAATCCAGCTGGTCGGTATAGGCAGGGAACCGCACGCCGCGCACATCCACCAATACCATCTTGTCGTTGATCAGTTCCACCACTTCCGCGTCCTCATTGGTCAGCCGGACCACCACCTTATCTCCTACTTCAAATTTCATGGTGCAAAGATATGATGGCCGCGTGGTTTAAACAGTATCTGCCAGTTTGCTCTTGCGGAATCCGTACAGGAAATAAAAGGCCAGGCCAATGGCCATCCAGATAAAGAAGACCATCCAGCTGCGTGCCGGAATCTCGATCATCAGGTACATACAGCAAAGCATTCCCAAAACGGGTATCAGTGAATAGTTCCGGACAAAACTTAAGATGGCCATCAGCCAGGAAGTTACCATAAATACCAGGAAGAGCACCTCCTGGTAACCCTCGTTGCCCAGGTTATTAACGGCATCGGCTATCCGCGAACGCCAGAACCAGGTGGCGATGATCACCAACACAGGAATGATGATTTTGGCGTTGATATAGGGCAGGTTGAATTTACCGGGTTTATTGGCGATGCGGGGCAGCAGGAGCACGCCCCCGCAAACCAGCACAAAGGCAAAAAGGGTACCGATGCTGGTGAGATCGGTCATGAGTTTGTCGTCGGCAAACAACACGGGAATGCCCACCACCAGGCCGGTGACGATCGTTGCAAACCAGGGTGTCTGGAACCTGCTGTGGATCCGGCTGAAGGATTTAGGCATGAGTCCGTCGCGGCTCATGCTCATCCAGATCCTGGGCTGCCCGATCTGAAAAACGAGCATGACGCTGGTGGCGGCAATCACGGCACTGATGGATACAAAGGTCCCGATCTTTTGCATGTTGATCTTGTCAAACACAAAGGCCAGCGGGTCGGTAACTCCCTCAAATTCTTTGTAGTTGACCATCCCTGTTATGACCAGTGTGGTGATCACATAAATAATGGTACAGATGACCAGGGAGTAGATCATTCCCCGGGGCATATCGCGCTGGGGATTCTTACATTCTTCCGCGGTGGTGGATATGGCGTCAAAGCCAATATAGGCAAAGAATACGGCCGATACCCCTTTGAGTACCCCCGTCATGCCATTGGGCAGGAAGGGAGTCCAGTTTTCAGTTGTGTCTTCGGAAAAGATGATCCAGAGGCCCACGGCGGCAATCAGCAACAATACCACGATCTTTAATCCCACCATGAAATTGGCGGTATTCTTACTTTCCTTGATGCCAATATATGCCAGGATGGTCACCAACACCACGATCAGGAAGGCCGGCAGGTTGATGACGAAGGGTATGCCCATTATTTTGGGTGCCGTCGCATATACGAGCCCGTCAGTGGGTTGCCCGGCAGCCACCGCTTCCTGGTAAATATGTTTGGCGGTCTGGTAGCCGGTAGTCAGGTGTGCAGGCAGGTCAATGCCCAGGACATTATGCAGGATATTATTAAAATAGGCGCTCCAGCTGATGGCCACTACGATATTGCCGATACTGTATTCCAGGATAAGGGCCCATCCCAGTATCCAGGCAATGATCTCTCCGAAGGTCACATAGGAATAGGTGTATGCACTACCGGATACCGGTACCCGGGATGCGAATTCCGCGTAACACAAGGCTGTAAATCCACAGGTAACCGCCGTGATGAGGAACAGGAAAATGACCCCTGGCCCCCCGTTGAATGCGGCAGAACCGATGGTGGAAAATATCCCGGCTCCAATTACTGCCGCTATTCCCATCAGGGTCAGGTCGCGAACCGTCAGTACTTTATGCATACCGCTGTCATGGCCGTCCGAAACGCCCGCTTCATGGTCACGGATGATTTTATCAATAGACTTTTTCCTGAATAAAGAATTACTCATGCAGTTGGTTTAATTCGCCAAGATATGTAATAATTTCCTGTTCAATAATCGCGTTGAACCAGGAATTCGGAAAGTTTGACCAGCGGTTCTTTTCGTTTACTGAGTACCGCGATATCGCCGAGATGCGACATGGCCTTCGTATAATAGTGGTCCTTCAATTCCTTAGCCCAGTTATCCACCCCGCAGGCCTGGTAGATGTTCAGCACCTTTTCCACCTTATCCGGCGGGTTGGTGGACAGCAGGGATTCCAGTTCCTCCCGTTGGCCGGGTGTGGCCGACTCCAGCGCCCGGATGAGCAGGAAGGTCTTTTTATTGGCAAGGATATCCCCTCCTACCTGCTTACCGAACTTGGCGGGATCCCCAAAGGCATCGAGGTAATCGTCCTGCACCTGGAAGGCAATGCCCAGGTTCCTTCCGAACTCGTAAATGTGTTGCAGGTTGCCTTCTCCCGCCCCGCCCATGATGGCCCCCAATTTCAGGCTGGCAGCCAGCAGGACGGAAGTTTTCAATTCGATCATCCGGATATATACCTCCAGGGAAATGCCGTCGGTCTTTTCGAAATCCATGTCCAGCTGCTGTCCTTCGCACACTTCGCGGGCCGTCCGGTTAAACAACTGAATGATCCGGTGAATGTGTTCCGACCGCACCTTGTTCAGGTAATCGTAAGCCACCACCAGCATCACATCGCCGGCCAGCAGTGCGGTGGGTTCCCCGTATTTGGTATGTACGGTTTGCATGCCCCTGCGCAACGGGGCCTTATCCATGATATCGTCGTGTACCAGGGTAAAATTATGGAAGAGCTCAATGGCGGTGGCCAGGTGCCAGGTATCCGGGTGGATCGTATCAAACAATTCATTTCCCATCAGGCAACTCACAGGCCTCACCCGCTTGCCGCCCAGTCCCAGGAAATAGTCGGCCGGACCATACAGCGATGCCGGCGAGGAAGGAAAATGGGCCTGGCCAAAACGCGTGGTAAACTCTTGCAGTAATTCTTCAAACGAATGCATAGGTTGCAGTTATTGCCCTCGCAAAATAGTATATTACCACTGAATACCACTTTCATGTTTGAAACAGCTATTGAAACGATCTCCTCCTTCACCCGGCCGCTGCATACCGTTGCCCGCTATTACAGCGGCCTGGTGGTGCCGGGAGCTTCCACCGTTTTTTTTGTGAACGACCAGGGGGTGGCCATCACCTGCAAACACGTGGCCAATATGATCATCTCGGCCGATTCTGTGAACCAGGGGTACAACAACTTCCGGACCGAACGTAACCGGCTGCCTAAAGACGGCAAATACCCACAGTACCTCAATAACCTGGAACAGAAATACAAATACGGAAAGGAAAGCATGGTACAGCTCAAAACCAATTTCCGCAACTGCTTTGACAAGATCGCCAAGATCGACATCCACATGCACCCGACCCTTGACCTGGCGATACTGGAGTTCAAGGGATTTGAGAAGATCTTTTACCGCAACCAAGCGGTCTTCCTGAAAGACGGTTCCGCCATCCGGCAGGGGAAGTACCTGTGCCGGCTGGGATTCCCCTTCCCGGAATTCACCAATTTCCGCCTCAACACCGAAACCGACAACCTGGAATGGACCTCGGAAGGCAAACAGCAATCCCCCACTTTCCCGATCGACGGGATCGTGACCCGCTTTTTGGGAGATCCCAACGGGGGCGGACTAACCGGTATTGAAATGAGTACTCCCGGGTTAAGGGGACAAAGCGGCGGACCGCTCTTTGATGTGGACGGGGTCATTTACGGCATGCAATACGCTACCAAGCACCTGCACCTGGGCTTTGACCTGAACGGGAAGGAGATCATTGACGGTGGGCATAAGACCCAGGTTTCCAACCACCCCTTCCTGCACGTAGGCCTTTGTGTGCACGTGAACCATATCAAGGAATTCCTGAAACAGCATAATATCAGCTTCCGGGAATCCGGCTGAAAATGTAAAAATGTACTATTAAGCTACTATTAAACATGTGTCCGGGGCCCGCCAGTACTGGGTTTACACCCGTTTAACAGTACCTTAATAGTACTTTAATAGTTACTAAAGAGGTATTTACAGGAAATTGTCCGCGTCGCGATACGCTTTTACCAGCGCCAGTTCCCCTTCTTTTCCTTTGCCGGCATTACCGTGTTCCATACCGAGTATGCCCTTGTAACCCTTCGCATGGATGTGCCGGAAAATGTTGCGGTAATTCATCTCACCGGTGCCCGGCTCGTTCCTGCCGGGGTTATCGCCGATCTGGAAATAGGGGGTCTCTGACCAGGTACGGTCAATATTGGCGATGATATTCCCCTCGTTTCGCTGCATATGGTACATGTCAAAGAGGAATTTGCAAGCGGGACTGTTCACGGCCTGGCAGATCATAAAGGTCTGGTCGGTATGGCGCAAAAACAGGTCAGGGTTATCACTCAGCGCTTCCAGGACCATCACCAGTCCGTGAGGTGCCAGGATCTCAGCCGCTTTCCGCAGGGCATTGATCACGTTGGTGGTCTGGTATTCCAGGGAAAGGCTGCGGTCATAATTACCCGGCACCACGGTCATCCATTTAGCCCCGCAACGTTTGGCCACCTCCACCGCCTCGCGGCAGTCTTTGATCATGAGGTCTATGAATTCCTGCTTGCCGGTGGTCAGCGATGTTTTCCAGTGCCAGTTCTGGGAGGTGATCACAAAAACACCCATTTTCATACCCAGGCTGGCCAGGGTTTCACCGATCTTTTTTTGCTGCTCCACCGGCCGGGCCATCATGCCGTTGTCTTCGATGGAGCGGAACCCCAGGCTATGGGCAAATTTGATCTGTTCCACAAAGTCGTTTCCGGCATGGTTGCGAAACATGCCGTCGTGAAACGCATAATCCAGGTTGAACGGCTTGTTGGTGAGGCTGGTGGTATCCACGGTACCGGTGGCCGAGGTTCCGGTGCCCGCGGCGGCAATACCCGATGAAAGCAGGGCACCCCCGGCCAGGATCGACTTATGGACAAAATCTCTTCTTTGCATTGCTAAAGGTTTTGAGTCTTAAATTTACCCGAATCCAATTCAAAAAATCAAAATATTGATCCGTAAGTTAATTTTCTGCATAGGATGGTTAATAATGGTGTATGACCTGCAGGCGCAACCGAAAAAATTTTCTTTCACGGCCAGCAAAATGGGATCGCCATTCCATATTATCATTTACGGCGATGACAGCCTTCGGGTAAGCCGTACCGCCACGGAGGCCTTCCTGCTGGTAGACAGCCTGGTGGCAGTATACAGCGATTATATTGACAGCAGTGAGCTGAACCGGCTCTGTGCACGGGCAGGAAGCGGGCACCCGTTTACGGCATCCCCAGCCCTCTTTGACATCCTTCAACAAGCGGTAGAAGCATCCCGCATGAGTGGTGGCAGTTTCGACATCACTATGGGCCCCCTGACCCGCTTATGGCGCCGTGCACGAAAGGATAAGACCTGGCCCGATGCGCAGCAGGTCCGGGAAAAACGGCTCCTCACCGGTTACAGCAAGATCCGGCTGGAGGCTTCCACCCGCTCGGTATGGCTGCAGCAGGAGGGCATGCAGCTGGACCTTGGCGGAATTGCCCAGGGCTATATTGCACAAAAAGTGGTGGACCATATCCGGGCGGGCGGTCACCACAGTGCTTTGGTGAATGTGAGCGGCGATATCGTAACTGCGGGTGCCCCTCCGGGTAAGGAAGGATGGACCGTGGCCGTGAACCAGCCCGAAAGCCAGGAAGAAATACTGGAAAGGACCCTGCTGATCAATAACCGGGCAGTCACCACTTCGGGTAATGCATTCCAGTTCATGGAACATAACGGTAAGAAATACTCGCACATTATAAACCCCCGCACCGGTTATGGTACTACCGGTTCCCGGAACGTAACCGTTATTGCTAAAGATGGCATTACCGGCGATTGGCTTACCAAGGCTTGCAGCCTGCTGCCGGTGCCCCGCGCCAGGCGGCTGGCGCGCCAACTGGACGCTGAATTCCTGATCACCGAACTGCGCAGGGGAAAAATACGCAAACGTTTGAGCAGGGGGTTTGACCGCTATTGGAAGGATGCCGGTACTACCCGTAATGATAAATGACCTAAATTGGTAGCCTTTAAAGCAACAATCGTGAAAAATTTTGTTATGGTGCTGTTGGGGGCCTGCGCGGCAGGAACCCTGCAGGCACAGGTTCCTGCCTCCGCACAGGTTCCGGCAGATTCCTTCGTATCCTACAGG
>CBFGLD010000027.1:0-23102 GCA_965649495.1 uncultured Flavihumibacter sp.
GGCCTTGCCTGGAATTACCAGGAAAGGAGATGGGCTGTTTGCATTTTCAACAGGACCTTCCATCCGGTTGGTGGAGGCCACCACTGAAGGTACCTGTAAAATCGTGTTGCGGGTAAGGTCCTTAGAACAGGCAAAAGATTTCCTCCGGGCAAAAGGCTGGCTGGATCCTAAGAGACAAAACCGGGTATTCCTGGACAGCCGCATGCTGGAAGGTTTGCAGGTGGAGCTGGTAAGGTGAATTATTTTAAACTAACAGTGTAATATATGCGTACAATTATCAAGTGCATGCTTTTTTGTTGTATCACCATGCTGGGCTGTCCCGCCCTGGCGCAGGATGCTACCGGGTGGCAACCTGTCGTGGTGAAGCTGGACGATTACAAGGTTGCTCCGCCGCCTGGAAAAGACGCGGAACAGTCCGAGATCAGTAAAGTCCTTGCTTACCAGTCGCGCAATCAAAAAGCATATGAAAAGGAAATTACCTATTGGCATGCTGGTCCGCCTGCCTATCGCTGGATGCAGCTTTCGGACCACCTGTTCGATACCAGCCAATATTGGGTGCGTACCAATGCTTATACGGCCGTAGCTATTTATGATGCAACCCTGGCGGCAAGAAAAGCACAATTGAAATACCAGCGGAAGCGGCCATTTGAAATTTCCGACAAGGTAAAGGCAAGGGTACTGGTTTCTTCTGGTCTGTCGTATCCTTGTGAATATGCTGTTTCCGCAGCGGCAGCGGCAGCAGTACTGGGACATTTCTATCCCGATAAAAAAGACAGCCTGCTCCAACTGGCGCAAAAAGCAGGGCAGTCAAGGATTGCGGCGGGACTGGCCTACCCATCTGATGTGGAAGCAGGTTTTGAATTGGGTACCCAGGTGGCACAAAGGATTATTGAATATGCCGCTACTGACGGTTACAGCAATCCCTGGCCTGGCAGCCTGCCCAAGGGGCGGGAGTATTACACGGGTAAGCCTATAAGGAAGGATCTGCCTAATATGCGTACCTGGATATTGAAAAGCCCATCACAGTTCCGCTCACCCGCACCGCCGCCTATCCAGCCGGACATGGATTCGATCCGCAGTCATACCATCGATCCATATACGAAATATCAGGCCTTCCGCTGGGAATTCAGCTGGCCATGGGGCGAAGAAATGGAAAAGAAAGTACTGGAATACAACCTGGCGTCCGACCCGGTTAAAGGTGCTTTCGCCTATGCACTGGTGGCCATGTCAGATTATGATAACCAGGTGGCACATTGGGATGGTAAATACACCTATTACCGCGCCCGCCCTGATCAATGGGATAGCACTTATTCCCCGTTGTTTCCCACACCCGCTTCGCCCAGCTATCCTGCCGGCCATGGTACCATGTCTTACACCCGTGCCGCGGTGATGTCTTTCCTGTTCCCTTACGACCAGGAACATTTTTACCGGCTGGCAGAGGAATGTAATAATTCGCGCTTCGATGCCGGTGTACACTATAAAACCGATAACCGGGCAGGAGAGGAACTGGGACGTAAAGTCGGATCAGAAATTGTTAACTGGGCCAAAAAAAGAATGCCTAAATAATAATTATCACATGCTGACAGCTTTAATCTATCTCCTGTTATCCTTGACATTGTCAAATCCGTTGCCGCGAAAAGTCTACGACGTGCACCTGCACGGCCACCAGGAACCTGCAGCGCAACTGGCGGCCCTGCAACGCCAGGGGGTATATGCCGCAGCCATCAGTAGTTCCTGGGAGCTGCAGGAAAGCTATCGGTCGCTCAAGGGGCCGGCCCTCCGGTATGGGCTCATGCTTCCCTGCCCGGAAGGTAAAGTGCCCTACAGTCGCCAGTCCTGTTATGCCAACGGCAGGGAGTGGCCCGATCCTGCCTGGGTGGAAGAGCTGGTACGTACAAAAAAGATATCCTTCCTGGGCGAAATACTCAGCCAGTACCAGGGGATATCATCTTCAGACAGCAGCCTCTATCCCTATTACGCCATTGCTGAAAGGTACCAGCTTCCTGTGGGTATCCACACCGGAAGTGCAGGACCTGATCACGGCTGCCCAAATTTTAAGGAGAGCTCCGGCAACCCATTACTGATGAAGGAAATGCTGGATAGGTTTCCGCGACTGCGAGCCTGGGTCATGCATGCGGGGCTGCCTTACCTGGAGGAAACCATCGCGCTCATGAATACTTACCCGAACGTATATGCGGATATCTCCGTGATCAATAATCCCAGTATTATACCAACGGAAAAATTTGCAGCCATCATGAGGGCTTTGGTGGATGCAGGGTTTGAGGACCGGCTTATGTTTGGTTCCGATAACGCTGATATAGAGGTCACAATTAGGGCTGTGGAAGAACTGGAATTCCTGTCGCCAAAACAAAAAGAAAAAATCTTTTACCGGAACGCTGAAAGATTTTTTCAGCGCCCCTGATAGCCAAATCCACATCATGCAAACAGAACCTCTACAACCCTCAGAGCGCTTAGCCGTAGTGGATAGTTTACGCGGATTCGCATTGCTTGGAATTCTGATCGTGAACCTGAACGGCTTTGTGGTTTTCACACTGCCTGAACCGCTAATTGCAGAACTGACCAGTACCTACCCGGACAAAGCAACCGATGCATTTATTTCGATTCTATTGGATAATAAGTTCATCACCCTGTTCGCCATGCTCTTCGGCTTTGGTTTTGGATTGCTGATCGACCGCGTGGCAGCACGCGGTGTGAATGTGAATGTATTTTTCCTGAAAAGGATGTTCATCCTTTTTTGCCTGGGACTACTTAACCTGGCTGTCTGGTGGGGCGATATCCTGACCCTGTATGCCAGTACCGGAATCTTCCTGCTACTTTTCCGCAGGCTGTCAACGAAAAGAATCTTGCTCTTCTCATTGCTGTTTATTTTTATCATACCCTCAGCGATCCGATATCTCCAATATCGCCTGTTGCCGCCTTTTGATAATCGCTACCTGGAAGATTATGTGTTGGCGATACAACACGGTGGAATAACCGATATGGTATGGGCAAATCTTCGCATCATGAACTACATCTTCCTGGATCGATGGGTGCAATGGCGTGATATGGCCGAGGTGCTGGGTAAATTCCTGCTGGGTTATTACATTCTCAGGATGGGTTGGCTGCAAAACCTGGCTGCATTCCTGCCCGTGTTCAGAAGAGCACTGAAATGGTTGATGCCCCTGGCAATCGTAGTACTGGCCTACGAAAGCTGGCTATTTTATGAAAAGCCTGTAGTGGAAGACCATCTTCTGAATACCGGAAGCTTTCTGCTGCACAAGGCCGGCGTACTGGTACTTTCGCTCAGTTATGCCTGTTTGCTGATTACACTATATGCTGCGGGCAAAGGCCGGCAATTTTTCCTGCTTTTTCGCAGCGTGGGCATGCTATCACTTACTAACTACCTCACTCATACAGTTTGTTATGTTTTTATCTTTTATGGTATGGGGCTTGGGCTGCTGGGAAAACTGCATTTGCAATGGGTACCACCTATCGCATTTTTTATCTACATACTGCAGGTGCTGTTCAGCAGATGGTGGATGTCTAGATATACCTATGGACCGGTTGAATGGGTTTGGAGACAATTAAGCTATGGTAAAAGGTTTCCTATTAAGAAGAAAGCAGTAGTGCCAGCGGTTGATAACCTGCCGGTTTGAACAGGTGGACTCAAAATCAAAATTCACGCAATCGTTTGTACTGCGTAAGGGAAAGCGTGCAATCGATTGCATGGTTTCTAGCTGAATGCACCAGTCATATAGAAGGACTTTTATATTTGGAATGTTAATGATTCCTTAACAGGAAATGCAAACCGAATCTAGCCTGCTATATGAATAATGAATCTCATGCCCACCACATTCTGCTGCAACAATTGCAGGAGGGCCGGCAGGCAGCCCTTCAGCAGTTGATGCGGTTACATTACGATGGACTGTTCGACTATGCCTCCAGGTTTTGTTCCTGCGAATCGTTGGTAAAGGATGCTATACAGGAGGTATTTATAGGTCTCTGGCAGAAACGTTCCACCGCCACCACCATTGGATTCCTGAAAGCCTATTTGCTTGGAGCGGTCCGAAACCAGGTATTAAAATCCATACGCCTGGAATCGCGGTATAAAGACCTGGACACATCTTCCGGGGAAATTTCCTTCGCGGTAGATTATTCCATTGAAGATAAGCTGGTGAACAGGCAGGATTCCGAACTCAGGTCCATACAATTGCGAAAGGTCCTGGAGCAATTGAGTCCCCGCCAGAAAGAAGTGGTGTACCTGCGCTATTTCCAGGACCAGGATCCTGCCACCATAGCCGTTCTGTTGCAACTGAACCAGCAATCGGTGTATAACCTGCTCCACGAAGCCCTGCGCAAGCTGCGCCAGTGCTGGCATTCCGGCATATTGATGCGTGCCGTATAATCCATATCAAAAAAAAATTTCACAAAACCCGGTAGAACTTCCTGCTTGCTGGTACTTATCTACAAGCAAGCACGGCGAATGAAACAATACCTGCATTATACGGTGGAAGAACTGGCTCTTGAACAGGACTTCATTGACTGGGTAAAAACCGGAAAGGGCAAGGAACAATGGATGGCCTTCCTGGAAACTTATCCCGGAAAGGCGCATACGATCCATGAGGCAAAGAGGTTAGTGGAGGTGGTGGAACCATTACCGGTATTGTTGGATTCGCCCATGGTAGAGGAGGAAATTTCAAGGCTAATGAATATCCTTGACCTGAGCGAAACCACTCAGCAGCCAGTAAAAGGTAAGGTAAAAAGAATTCTTATGGTAGCGGCCGGCATAGCTGCAGCCGTTCTTGCGTGGATAGGGGTTGTGGCGCCAGGTGCAGGAGAAAATCCATCCCAGGATTACGGCACCCTGGTAAGCAGTAAGAAACTGGTTGAGCAGGTAAACAGCAGCGATCATGCCATAGATATTCTACTGCCCGACGGTAGTGCTGTGAAACTGAGTGCCGGAAGTCGTTTCAGCTATGCCGCTGATTTTAACGATTCCACTAACAGGGATGTATACCTGTCTGGAGAAGCTTATTTTGAAGTAGCCAGGGATCCCCGGAAACCCTTCCGCGTTTTTACCAATGACCTGGTCACCAAAGTGCTGGGTACCAGTTTTACCGTCAGGTCCTTTGAGGCGGAAAAGGATATTAATGTGACGGTAAGAACGGGTAAGGTCAACGTTTTTCGGCAGCAGCACCAGGGCTTATTACTAACCGCCAACCAGCAGGCCATTTATAGTAAACAGGAAAAAGGACTGGTTCGTAAACTGAGTGAAAAGCCGGTCATCATATCTCCACAAATCACCAACCAGCAGATGGTCTTTGAAGATGCACCTGTTGTTCAGGTACTGGAGCTGTTGAAAAACGCTTATGGAATCGGTATTACTTATGATAAAGAACTGATGGCGTCCTGCACCATAACCGCCGATCTTACCGATGAATCCATCTATCGCAAGCTGGACTTGATCTGCCGGGCTATAGATGCCGCCTACGAGATCATTGATTCCGAAGTATACATCCAACCCAAAGGATGTAAATAATAAACTAATAACCAAAAAATGACTACTGCATGAACCACCACGACAGTTCCTGATAAAAAGAAACCGGCATTGCTGCGAACAATACCGGTCACTACTTAATGCCCCGTGTTTCTGAGGCAGGGAGGCATTAATCGATCAACTTATTGTTAAACCGAAGATTAAAGTTATGCAATATTCGAGTTGCCTGAAAGGGCTATTATTTCATTGTATGAGAGTTGGATTGCTACCCCTGTTCCTGGTCATTTTCTTTGCTGCTATGGGCTTTGCCAATACCAGCAGCGGGCAAAGCATTACCGATAAGCGGATAACTCTCACCGTAGAGCGGGTGGAAATGAAAAAGGTATTGAGCCAGATAGGGCTGAAAGCCGATGTAAAATTTATTTACAGTCCCCAGCGCATCCCCAGTAAAACAAAGGTCAGCCTGGCGGCCTCTGATGAAAAACTCGGCGATGTCCTCACCCGGTTATTTGGCCCTTACCGGGTACAGTATGAGGTAGATGGTAACCAGATACTACTGACCCGCGACGAGTTGGTGCCGCTTCAGGCTTACCAGGGCCAGGTGAACCTGTTAAATATGCCTGTTATAGCACCACCTACCCGTATCATAAAAGGAAAGGTAATTGATGATTCCACGGGGCAGGTGCTGGCAGGAGTCAGCGTTAAACTGGCAGACAGTGATAAAGGAACCTATACCAATAACGATGGGGAGTTTTACCTGGAAGTGCCGGAATCAGGGGCAACCCTCGTTGTTTCATTTGTGGGATACGACGAGTATGAACTGGTGCCGGGCGAGCAGGTGAATTATGCTATCCGCCTGAAACCCAGTAACCGGGTTATGGAAGAGGCCGTTGTGGTAGGTTTCGGCAAGCAGAAAAAGATCAGCGTGGTAGGATCACAGGCAACTGTGAAACCGGCCGAACTTAAGCTGCCGGTTCGCGACCTGACCAATGCCCTGGCAGGCAGGATGGCGGGAGTGGTGGCTGTTCAACGCAGTGGGGAGCCCGGTTATGATGCGGCGTCTATTTATATCCGTGGCATAGCAACATTTGCCTCCAGCCCGCAATCACCCTTGCTGGTGGTTGACGGCGTACCCGATCGCTCCATCAATAATATTGACCCCGAAGACATTGAGAGTTTCACCATCCTCAAAGATGCATCCGCAACCGCCGTTTACGGTACCCGCGGTGCCAATGGCGTTATCCTGGTGAATACCAAAAAGGGTAAGGCAGGTAAGGCGCAGATCAATGTGGAATTGAACCAGGCGGTTTCCAGGTTCACCCAACTGCCTGAGTTTGCCAATGCCCGCCAATTCATGTCGATGTACAACGAGGGACTCACTATGCGGGGTCGTACTGCACAATATACGGAAGAACAGATACTGAAGCATGTGAGCCAGGAAGACCCCGAGCTCTATCCCGATGTGGATTGGTTTGGTGAGATGTTTAACAAATTTGGTCGCAGCACCCGTGCCAATGTGAACGTAACCGGAGGGTCGGCTACAGCCAACTATTATATCTCCGCCGGCTATTATGGCGAAGTAGGTATGTTCAAACGTGATAAAGTGCAATCGTATAATTCTACCCTTAAGTATGAACGTTACAACTTCACTTCTAATGTGAATGTGGACCTTACCAAAACCACGAAACTGGAATTAGGGGTAAACGGGTTTATTACCAATGGTAACTATCCCGGCATGGCAACGTCTACCTTATTCTATTATGCCACTGCCACCCCGCCACATACCATCCCAACCATGTATTCCAATGGACAACTTCCCAAGGTAGGTGGCGCATTGGCAAGTCCATATGGTATGCTTACCACCAGTGGATATGCCACCGAGTTCAGTAATACCGTTCGTTCCAATATCCGCTTGCGGCAGGAGTTGGGGTTCCTGACCAGGGGGTTGTCGTTCACTTCCATGTTCGCATTTGATAATTATGCCTTCAGCAATCTGCGCAGAACCCGCACCCTGCCTACATTCCTGGCAACTGGCCGGGACGCTGATGGTAATCTTATCTCCAATATGACGGATCCCGGCAACGAAGTGCTTGGATTTGAATCGGGACGTATCACCAACAGAAGGTTTTATACTGAAACAGGCCTCAATTATGACCGTAGTTTTGGGGCGCACAATGTTTCCGGTATGCTGCTCTATAACCAGTCGGACTATGTGGATGGCAATGCAGGAAATGTGGTGGCATCCATTCCTTTCCGGGTACGTGGACTAACAGGGAGGGCTACCTACGGATTTGACAACCGCTATTTCCTGGAAGGTAACTTCGGGTATACCGGATCTGAAAACTTTACTCCCAAAAAGAGGTATGGATTCTTTCCTTCCGTTGGACTGGGATGGGTGGTGTCCAATGAAAAATTCTTTGAACCACTTGCAGACGCGATTGATCATTTCAAGCTGCGGTTTTCCTATGGTACTTCCGGAAACAGCAATACCGGTCAGCGCTTTCTCTTTCTTACACAGATCGGATCCGGCGGCGGTTATACTTTTGGTGAACCCGGCAGCACCATTTCTTATGGAGGCCTGCAGGAAGGACAGGTGGGCGCCGATGTGACATGGGAAACGGCCAGGCGTCAGAACCTGGGCATTGAGATCAATACCCTCAATAACAACCTGCAACTGATCGTGGAGCTCTTTAAGGAAAGGCGTGAAGGAATTCTGCGACAGGCCTATACCATTCCTTATGCTTCTGGTTACCGATATGATAATATTCCCTATGGTAATATTGGCATCACCGAAAACAAGGGAATCGATATAACCCTGCAGTACAATAAATACTTCGGGAGGGATGCTTTCCTGACCTTCCGGGGAACCTTTAACTACAACCGTAATAAGATCATCCAGGATGAATTGCCCCCCTGGCAATATCCCTGGCTGGATAGGGACGGGTTGCCAATCGGACAGCGGTTCGGTTATGTAGCACTGGGACTTTTTGAAGACAGTTCGGAAATCATGGCCTCCCCGCGCCAGTCGGGCGATGTACGCCCCGGTGATATCAAATTCAAAGACCTGAACGGGGATGGGGTTATCAACTCTTTTGACCAGACGGCCATAGGATTTGGTGCCATACCGCGGATACTTTACGGCATCACTATTGGCGGTGGTTATAAAGGATTTGACCTGAGCCTTTTCTTCCAGGGTGCAGGGCAGGTGGATTTTAACTATGCCAGCGGATTCGCCACGCGGCCCTTTGCTGAAGGAGCCACTTACGGGAATATGTATTCGTTGGTTACTGACAGGTGGACCGAAGGGGCCAAAAACAGTAATGCTACTCCGTTTTATCCCAGGCTTTCCACCAACCAGACCGTGACCTCTAACTATAATACCAGTACCTGGTGGATCAAGCGGGCCGATTATATCCGCCTGAAAAGTGCCGAGCTGGGATATAATTTCAGCATACAGGCACTCAAACGTTTCAGCGTTTCGAAAATGCGGCTCTTCGCAAATGGTACCAACCTGTTCACCCAATCCAGGTGGAAGGTCTGGGATCCCGAACTGGGAGATGGTAACGGCGCCGCATATCCCAACACATCTATGTATAACGTTGGCTTCAGGGTAAGTTTCAATTAATCAAAACTGATCGAAATGAGAAAATCATTCAAAAGATATATGCTGGCAGCTGTGTCTGCTGCCCTCCTGGCTACGACGGGATGCAAGAAAGAATTCCTGGACACGGTTCCAGATAATATCACCACGCTGGAAAACGTTTTCACCAACAGGGTGATGAGCGAACAGTGGCTGGCCAGAATCTATAACCGGATTCCCGATCCCTGGGACCAGCCCTATGTAAACCAGTGGAGCGGTATGACCGATGAAGTGGATTATACCTGGATTGCATTGCCCATGAATAATGGTGCGTTGGTGCCGGATGGCTCTGCTGGTTATTGGAACTCCTACTATGAATCCATACGCCTGGCAGGGATCTTCCTGCAAAACATTGACAAGAACCAGGAAATGCTGAACCTAAGTAATGGACCGCAACTGGTGAAGCAATACAAAGGGGAGGCCCGGTTCCTGAGAGCCTATTATTATTTCCAGTTAATGAAGATTTATGGTCCGGTGGTATTAATGGGTGAAGTTCCCGGAGATGTCAATACCGATTACCAGTTGCCCCGCAGCAGCTGGGAGGAATGCGCCGCTTATGTTCTGGATGAACTGGAAAAAGCGAAGGCCGATGTTCCTGAAGTGCATCTCACTGGTAGTGGCACACAAGACCTGGTACAGACAGGCCGTATTACCAAGGGGATTGTAAGTGCGGTTCAAAGCCAGGTATTGCTTTTTAGTGCCAGTCCGCTTTACAACGGTAATGCCGATATGGGCGATTTTAAAAATCCGGATGGCAAGCCTTTGCTCAGTGCCAACTTCGACAAGGAGAAATGGAAAAAAGCAGCCGATGCTGCCAGGGCGGTAATTGATATGAACCGCTGGAGCCTTTACCAGGAAAGCCATGAAGACCCTTTTATGGCGGGATTCAATTCCTCCCGTAACCTTTTCTGGAATGGATGGAAAGCAGAGGGCATTTGGCTGCGCCCTGCAACTTCCTCTTTTTACGGTTGGGAGCAGCATTGTGCGCCCCGTAATACGCAGGGGAACGCCTGGAATGGGATCGGGGTTTTCCAGGAACTGGTAGACGCTTACCGAATGGCGGATGGCAAACCCATCACCGACGCCAGCTCCGGATATACCGAAGATGGCTTTGCTACTGGCAAGGCAGGATTTTATGTTGACAATACCAGTAACATGTTTGTGGGTCGTGAGCCCCGGTTCTATGCCCATATTACTTTCAACGGAGCCACGCTGCCCACAATTCCCAAATCGGGCCAAACCTATGTGGGATTTTTCTTCACGGGGAATTCGGGGAAACAGGGTGCGCCGCGTGACTGGCCGAAAACAGGTTATACCGCCAGGAAAAATATCCATCCCAGTTCGCAATTCAATCCCGTCACTTCCGTGGGAAGACCGGCCATGCTGATCCGCCTGGCAGAGATCTACCTTAACTATGCAGAAGCACTGAACGAGTACCAGCCTGGCCATGCCGACATCCTTATTTACCTCAATAAAGTGAGGGAACGTGCAGGATTGCCCCCACTGGAAGGAGGGCTTTCACAGGATGCCATGCGTGAACAGATACGCAATGAACGAAGGGTGGAGTTGTCGTTTGAGGGACACCGTTATTTCGATGTGCGCCGCTGGAAGGTGGCCGACAGGCCCGAATATCACCAGGGCGGAGCCTTCTATGGCATGAATATGGACAAAGGGAACTCCCTGGGTAATACTGAGTTTCACCAGCGTACGGTTTCCTTAACCCGTTCGGCCTGGGACCGCAGGAATTATTTCTGGCCCGCACCACAATCTGAAATAGACCGGAACAAACAACTGGTGCAGTTTCCCGGCTACTGATGTTTGCTTATTGCATTATTCAAAACACATTACAATGAAATTTTTATCTACAATTTCTTTCAGCATGGCATTGGTTACCCTGTTGCTGGGTTCCTGCACTAAGGACCCTGCCTACCTGGAAAGAACGGATTCAAAGGATAACGCGGTTGTATACCTGAAGCAGGGCACCCTTCAATCGGTTGACCTGCAGCTTTTCCCTTTCGTGGATGAAGCACGCAGTGTATCACTTAACGCAGGATTTGGAGCTTTGGGTTATCCCGACAGCGACCTTACCATCCACCTGGAGGTGGATACAAGGGCTTTTGACAGCATCAATGCGATCAGGCAGGCGGCGGGATTGGATTTATACGAAGCTTTCCCTTCTGATGCTTACCAGTTGGAGGATAGAGAGCTTAAAATCAACGGTGGTACCCTCACCAGTGAGCGTACGGAATTAAAATATTATCCGAAAAAATTTGATCCCGCTAAAAGCTACCTGCTACCGGTAAGTATAACCGAAGCGTCGGGATATACTATCAATCCAAAGGCACGAACCGCTTTCATAATTGCCTCGAAGTTGGAGGGGAAACCTGCCAATACGGAAGGATGGGAAGCTACGGCATCCACCGAAATGGTTGAATGGGAAAATACGGGATTGGCCTCCGCCATCATCGATGGTAACATCAATACCATCTGGCATTCCATGTGGTGGCCCGAAGAACCGCCCTACCCGCACTGGCTGGCTGTGGATATGAAAGAAGAGTACTACGTAGATAAGATTGGCCTGGTTGCGCGCCAGAATAATACCAGGGGTTTTACCAGGTTTAACCTGGAGGCCAGTCGTGACGGCCTCAACTGGGCCATGTTGCTGGAAAATGTTGCTTTTGATCCCGCTAACAGGTCACAACAAACGTTTGCCCTGGAACCCGCGCCCTGGAAGCATTTCAAGTTAACCATGACTGAAGGAGTGGCTACCAGTACTCACCTGGCTGAATTTGTCGTTTATAAATATTAAAAAATCCCTGCTGGGTGCAGCAGCGGCCGGATGTTGCTATGGTCCGCCCTGCTGCTTTTTTTTATGAACAAGTTTTTAATCACTTTATACGTGTGTGGGGTAGGGTTAGCTTCCTGTTCCAAATCATCCTTGCCGCCGGAGCCGGATAATCCACCTGTTACCCCTCCGCCACCAACAGAAACATTTAATTACAAGTCAGACCATCCCTACAACCTGAATGTAGTTTATTTCGTACCCAATGATGTTGTGGAGCCGGCGGATTACCACCGCCGTCTGAGTGAAATTTTGCTGGACGCCCAATCCTTTGTCGCAAAAGAAATGCAGCGAAACGACTACGGTCCCAAAACCTTTGGCTTGTTGAAAGATGACCTCAAAAAGCGAATAAAACTTATCGTCATTAAAGCCAGCAGAGGTGGTTCCGCATATCCTTATGAAGGGGGAGCGGGGGCGGTGATTAATGAGATCAATGCCTACCGGTCCGCGCATGCCAGTGAATTCAGCGGTGATCACTACCTGGTAATACTTCCTGCCACAAGATACGATGCCAACGGAGAGCCTGGTGGCGTTCCTTTTTATGGCCTCGGCAAATTTTGCTTTGCCCTGGATTATGCAGACCAGGATGTAAAATGGCTAGGAACTTCCGGTACCCTGGGTAACCGTGCCACCGGCTGGATAGGTGGTATGATTCACGAGCTGGGACATGGACTAAACCTGCCGCATAATCGGCAGAAGGTTTCCGAAGAACCTCTGTGGGGCATGGCGCTGATGTGGGCGGGCAATAGCACCTGGGGCAGGTCCAAAACCTTTTTAACAGCGGCCGATTGTGCTGTGCTGAATGTGAACCAGGTATTTAGTAAAGAAAGGAAATCATTTTACGGCGAGGTGGAATCACGGATCAACAGGATACATGCGGCATATGATACCACCAAAGGAACTATTGTGGTGAGTGGGAACTTTAGCACCGATACTGAAGTGACCGATATCCTTTGTTTTAATGATCCCAATGTTAATAACGAAGGAACCGGCGTCAACCGGGATTACAATTCCATCGCCTGGACCACCCGGCCGGCAGCAGCCGACAGTTTTTACCTGGAGATGCCCATCAGTGAATTGGTCTACCGCCAAAACGAAGAATACGAGTTAAAGGTGAAACTGGTACATGTAAACGGAGTGGTGAATGAAACGATTTACAGTTATCGCTTTGAAAACGGCATACCCCTATTGAACTTTAGTACTCGGAATGAATTGGGCAAAACGGGCTGGAAAATTGAATCGGTTAGCTCGGAAGAAACGGTTAACGAAAATGGTGCTTCGACTAATTTACTGGATGGTGATCCCGGATCGTATTGGCACAGCCGATGGTCTTCTAACGCCGCTGTATATCCGCACGAAATACTGATCCATACAGGTAATAGCATCCAGGCAAAGGGTATCAGTATCACGCAGCGCCAATCACTCAGCAGGGCAGTAAAAGATTTGGAAGTGCTGGTAAGCAAAGACGGGGTAAATTATCAGCCGCTGCTCACCATGCAATTGGCGAAGTCCACCGGTCCGCAGTATTTTGATTTTGGGCAGGTACAGGAATTCCGCTATCTGAAGCTGTTGGCAAAAAGCAGTTGGGATGGAGAAAAGTTTGCTGCACTGGCTGAAATCGGATTGTATTAGAGGGTGTTGGTGCAACAGTCCTGCTGCGGCTGCAACTGACGGTTTACGGAGTGGCTAAGGGTTTCCATTCGGGTATTAATGTTCAGGTTGGTACTGGTGGAAGCGGTGGATGGCTGTACCAGAATGGTTCGGACCTTTCGGGGTTTGAGGTCCTGTTCCCCCAGGATGTTGACGGCAACTATGGCTGCCATCAACACCAGCGGAACAGCGATTAGTGCTAGATATTTCATGATCAAAGGTTTAATGGTTTGCGTATTTGACACCTCAAAACTACCCCGATGCCGGTATAACACCAATGGGAAAGGCAGTGATTTGTATATTTTAAGGTATGAAGTGTTAAAAAATCAATAGTAATAGGTGGTAAGGATAGATGGTTTCAGTTCTCCGTCATATTCCAATTGCTGTTCCCGTTTTTGGGGGTTGCCCAGCAGGTCGTAGGAATATTGGATACGGAGGATGTCGTCCATGGTGCTCCCCCGCTGCTGGATCCTGATTCGCAAGGGGTTATTTTTCATTTGTAACAGTCCGGGAAGGAAATGCCCCAGCACATCATCCGGGATGGGATTGGGCTTGGTATCGTATGCTTCGTAAAATGTTACCATATTGAGTTCATAGGCTCCTTGTGGATCACCTTCTTCCTTGTGATAGTGCTCGGATTTTTTCAGGTTCCCGTTACTATAGTAGGTATAATTGATGCGGGTGGAAGGGATGTCCTGACCGCCTTCCCGAATGAACTCTTCTGTTTCCACCAACTGCCCCTGTGTATTATAACGGAAGAACTGGGTAGAGAGTTTGTTAGAATTGGTGAGGAAATTCTCTGCGGAAATGATCCTGCCCTGGTCGTAATGGTACACGATCTTTCCATTCCGGAGCGCACCCTCTTTCAGGCGGCCATCCTGATAATAGAGGCGGAGGTCATACTTGCTGATTCCGCCCTCCACACTGTTCTGCCATTGTGAATAATAATGCACTACTGCTTTATGAACATTGTAATCATACCGGATGAAATCGTTAGCCGAAGCCTCGAGGCGCTTCACCACCAGCTCCCGGCTAAAGCCCCTATCTGGTTGGGGGCCATCGTTCCGGTTACAGGAACTCAATATAAAGCCCGGCAATAAGAGAACGGATATCACAGGTAATAAGGTATTTTTCATCGTTAAGGTCTTAGGTTCGTAAAACTATAGAAGGGTGACAAGGATAGATTGTTAAAACGAATGCGATTGTGGTGAACGGTTGAAATTCATGATAGGTCTTTCACAACTTTGCGACATGAAGTATTTCATGCTTTCCCTATACCTGTTGCTGCTGGCTACAGTATTACCCGCACAAACCCTTCGACTGGCAACTTATCAGTATTCCACCAATACCCGGGTGGATAACCTTCGGCCCCTGGCAGCGATTATAGAAAAGGAAACGGGCAGGGTTATGGAAGTAAAAAGTTATTCCAATGTACAGGCCTTTATCGAAGGCATGCGTAATAATGAAGTGGATATCGCGCTGATCAACACTTTCGGTTATATTCTGATGCAAACATCTGGTAAGGGGCACCCCATGGAAGCGGTGGCTGCCCTTACGGTACCCCAGGGACAGTTGGATAATTACAAAACCATTTTCCTGGTAAAAGCCACCAGTAAGGTGAAAAACATGAAGGGACTTGTTCTTGCTGCAGGTGGATTAAAGTTGGCGCTGGTAGCTACTGGTTCCACGTCGGGTAACCTGGTTCCGCGAATGGGACTGACAACCATCGGTATCAACCAGGCGGAAGCTGCTTTTGACACGGTCTATTATGCTGGTACACACCAGGCCGCAGTGGAAGCATTGTTGCAGGGAAAAGCGGATGTGGCGGCCATGGGTCAGGATGCCTGGGTCAAAATCCGCCAGTCGGGTATTTCGGGGGTTGATAGTTTGCAGGAAATATGGTTATCACCAGAGATACCGCTGGGTCCCGTGTTGTTCCATGGTTCCCTACAGCCGGCAGAAAAGGAACTATTGAAACAACTGTTGTTGGACTTAGATAGGTCTGCTCCTGCCGCTCTGCAATCCCTGAAAGCGGGCTGGACCGAAGCAAAAAATACCACCCATTTTAACGCAATCAGCGCGGATCATTACCAGCCTTTCCTGCAACAGTTCGGTGATCCGAAGGCCATAGCCGCCATTTTGAAGCAGTTTGCGAACTGATGGCATGGTATTTTACTGGCCAATAGCATGTAAATTACCATCTGAAATCAGCGAATGAGTCCTTTTATACGTACTGTTTTAATCCTTTTGACTGCCATCCTGCCCTTTTTGACCAGGGCACAACACAGCTTACCCGAGGCAAATGCCCTGCTGGATGCAGAGCAAATTCAGTTCAACAGTTTTCTTTCGGGTTTTCGTGGTGATAGTTCCATTGCATGGATGATGCAGCGTTTTGCCGGTAAGTCCACCGATAGCCTGCAACGTGAATTTACCGTATCGCCCAGGCTTGAGCCTGAGGGAAGGGCCACCGCAGTTACTGCTATCCGGTATTTTCTTCAGTCGCTCAGGGCAGGCATTTTCCTTCAGCGATACGATCTGTATGATGTTCCCGATGCGCTGGAGAAATTTCCACTTGTGGCAGATGCTGTGGTTTACGAAAAGGACCTGCGTTCCCTGATGCTGGGCATGGGGGCAAGGCGCACCCAGCTTATGGCCGATGCCTTGCGACAATACCCTGCGGGCAGGCGCTTTCAGCACCTTGCTGATGTGCGCCGGATCGCAGGTAACCTTGAAATGATCCTGCCCATGGTAGAGCAACGCAAGGATTTTCCTTACACAGATACCGCCCTGGTATATGTAGCTGAAAGGGCCCCTATGTATATCATTGAATATATAACGTTTAAAAACAACCGCATTACGGATTCAATATATAAAATGAAGCACCCATTGCTACGGCAATTGGTAACTTTAAAGGATAACCGGAATGCCAGCGAGATCGCTCCTTTGGTGGGAGAGATGGCTGCAGGAAGGTTGACTGCAGACAGCATATTATGGCTGCGTCGAAACAACGTGAAAGCCTATTTTCAGTTATTGGTGAATACGATTCAGGCTAACCGCTCGGGAATGAGCGGAGAGGTTGCCGCCGGTATGCAGCCTGCCCTGCGTGACGCACTCCGGCAGAAGGCCATGGCATTTTTCATTCGTCCCATTAACGAGCTTCATGAAAAAGCGGATGCGGTTCGTTTTGCCTCGGTGCAATCACTGCGGCCAATCGACCTGTATTACCTGATGACAAGTGGGGAAGATGAATTGTACACCTCCAGTTTCCTGGGCATATATAAACGCATGATGGCGCAGTTGCCTGAAGGGGGGGCTGACAGCCTGATGGAAATAGTTGGGTACGACCAGTTCCGGAAATTTATTCGCATTGCGGCCCAGTATAATGTGCTTACCGACTGGCTGCGGAATATGCCCGAAGAATCCGGCCACAGGTTGCTTGCTCGCTTCATGGGCGGTATCGAAAATAGTACTGATAATGGGGTAGAGGAAGCGATGGACGTTGCGGATGCTTTCGGAAGTCTTGGTCGTGATTCCATATACAAGCCCCTGGTAGCTTCACTGTTGGACGAAAATCTGGAACGATGCCGGCAGAGCAGGAGCCATTACGGCGAAAGACTTTACACCATATTAAAGCAGGTATTCTGGTTATCCGATGATCCTGTGGCCCAGCAAGCAATTTATAGTAAGCTGGGTAATTATGAACAGCTGCCAGTGGATGCCGTCCGTGATGGGCAGAATATCATTAACCAACTGGTGGTCTTTTATGGCGACCAGGATGGGAAGGCGTCTTTTGAAAGTTTTATGTCGCTGTTCAAAGATACAGCAGCCTGGGAAATTCGGAAAAATGAGCAGTGGGTTGAAATCCGTTCGAAATCTGCGCAACAGAAAGTGCGGTTGTTTGCCAACCTGCCACTGGATAATAACAAAGGGCTGGATGAGGAAGCACAGCGAGCATTGCTGGACCATATGACCTCTGCCGGAGTTAAACCCGGTGTGGTGATTCATCGCGGGCACAGTTATCACCTACCCACCACCCTGGGATACTTGCAGCCTTCCGTAAAACTGGCTTTCCTGGGTTCCTGCGGGGGTTACAAAAACCTGCTGACGATTGCTGGCAAAAGTCCCGATGCGCAAATCCTGGCTACCCGCCAGATTGGCTCTAAACTGATAAATGATCCCATGATACAGGCTCTGAACGATTCTTTCCTGCTTTCCCGCGATATCCACTGGCCTGCCATGTGGGACAGCCTGGGTGTAACTTTTAGTAAGTCTGAATCTACCCGGGAGTTGTTCAATGATTACGTTCCGCCTTATCGCAACCTGAGCCTTTTCGTGGTGCGGCTCTACAATTTTGATGCTTCTTCCCTTTAGAAAGGTGTCCGGAGGATGTTCGGATGTCCTCAGGTATCCAACTCATGGGCAAGTGCTTCTACCACTGCCTTGGTATTGCCAATGAATATTTTTTTGCCGATGAGGGCAACAGGACGTTTCAGGAAAGTATATTCCTCCAGCAACAGCCGACGATAATCTTCCTCTGTAAGCTGTTTTTCATGAAGTCCCATTGCCCGGAACTTTAAGGCACGGCGGCTGAATAAGGCTTCATAACTTCCGGCTAACGCTTTCATAGCGTCCAGTTGGGCAGCCGTAATGGGTTCGGTCTTGATGTCCTGCAGCTTGACCTGTTTTTTTTCCGCTCCAATCTGCCGCAGTATCTTTTGGCAGGTATCGCAATTAGCCAGGTGATATATCTTTTTAGTCATGGTGAAGCATTTAACAATCCGAGTTGGATTTGGTTTGCAACGGTCGCAAATGTACCTTAAGGTTAAATTAACCCTTATGCGCCAGCTAATGCTTTTTACCTGCCTTCTTTTTTCGGGTGCCCTGCTAGCCCAGGATCCCGATGAAACCGCAATCCGAAGACTCTTGATGAACCAGCAGGAAGCATGGAACCGGGCCGATATTGGAGCTTTCATGAAAGGCTACTGGCAATCGGATTCCCTGATGTTCATAGGCAGTTCGGGTGTCACTTACGGTTACCAGAACACCTGGCAACGCTACCAAAAAAATTATGACAGTAAGGAGAAAATGGGAACACTGAAATTTGATCTCCTTCACGTAAAACGGCTGGCGAAAGACGTATTCATGGTGGTTGGCAAATGGCAGCTGACCCGCACCGTTGGTGATATTGGTGGCATCTATACTCTTATATTCCGGAAAATAAAAGGCAGCTGGGTGATCATTTCGGATCATACTTCCTAGATGCCCAACATCTTTTTTGGAGACCGGTAATTTTGCACTTCAGGCCCCCGCACCAACCCGACGCTGCTCATCATTGCTGCTGCTGTTATTGCGGCGGGGTTTATTATCTGAGAAGTTTTTTCCAAAGCGCCATGTAAAACTGAGGGTTCCGATCCTGCTGTCGCGATTCTGGCGAAAGCGCTCGCGTACATTCTGGTATTTGATATCCCCCACAATAGTTTGTGAAAAGAAAATGTCACGTACATTCATTTTCAGCGTTCCTTTTCCCTTCAGTATATTTTTGGCGATTCCTGCTGAAACCTGGCCAAAATCATAGATCCGGAACTGTGCATCTTCAAAGGCCGTGTTGTAATTGCCCGAAAGTTCTGCAGACCAACCCTTACTGAATTTAAAATTATTGTTCAGGCTGGCATTACCACTGATGGCTTCACTGTTAAAATCACTGTTGGCAGCAAGTCCACGGACCCTCCGATGGCTTCCGGTTGCTGACAGGTTGGCGGACCACCAACTGGTGGGCTTAAGCTGAACCGTTACAGTCAAATCCGTATTCTGCATTTTCGCAATATTACCCTGAGTCAGTATGGTGATCTCTCCTTCCGTGCGGAAGATCTGGTTGGAATACTGCGAAGTATTACTGTGGGTGATACTAGTGGTTAGCCAGTCTTTGTAAGTATGGCTGATTCCATACGTCCAGGTGAATTGCGGTTGCAGATAAGGGTTACCTACCTGGTAAGTGTATTTGTTGATGAAAAAAAGAAAGGGATTTAATTGTTGATAAGCCGGGCGGTCAATTCTTCTTCCCGCATTTACCGTAAACGTGTGGTTAGAGTCTGCTTTATAAGTAATATAAGATGTAGGAAATAAGCTGGTGTAGGATCTCCGGAAACTGGAATCTGCTTTTTCAGGGTTACCTAACTGTCTTCCTTTGTATTGCGTATTCTCCAGTCTTAATCCTGCCTGCAAGCTCCATTTCCCGAAAGTCTTACTTGCGTTTCCGTAAGCCGCGCTGATGTTTTCCTCGTACAGAAAATGGTTGGTTTTTTCATAATCCGGCTCCCATCCGTTATTAGAACTGTTGTAATAGTTGGCAGTGTTATCCGTTTTAACATGACTTGCCTTGATGCCGCTTTCGAGCTTTAAGCCGCTTTCCAACGATTGGGTGTAATCGGCTTTTGCGGCGTAAATAGAGATGGTGGCAGGAAGATCCCCTTTTAACTGCTCTCTTGTTATAAAGGCGTCCTCGCCTTCATAAGTATTGGTGGTGAAGAGTTGGTTGTTGCCCATATCGTATCGAACATAATCAAGATCGGCACTGAATTCTGTATTCTTATCTAACTGCGAACGCAGGCTGATGTTGAGCGTTCCATTCAGCCAACGGTTGCTGTTATCACTGGTGGTTATAACCAGGCTGTCGGTCTGCCCCATTGCATTCCTGAGATAACCACTACTGATGCCGGAAAATTTGCGTGGTGAAACGAAACCGGTACCGGTAATTCCCACTGTCGTTTTTTTGGTTAGGTTATAATCGATCCCCAGTTTCAGGTTATTATTATTTCCCTGCATTACCAGGTAAGTGGGTTGATCAAAAAATGCGGTCGTATTCCCAGCGGCGTCCAGGTAGGTGCGTTTGATCAGCAAGTTATTGAAACCCGCATTGGCATTCTGGCTGTAATTCAGGAATGCATTAAATTTTTCGTTTCGGTAATTAAGGTTAAGGCTGTTATTGGTCTTGTAATACCGGCCTTGTCCATAACTGAGATTGAGATTGCCGTTCCAGCCGCGCTGTTTGCTTTTTTTGGTTTTGATATTGATGATTCCGGCATTGCCCGCAGCATCGTATTTGGCGGGTGGATTGGTCATGATTTCGATCTGATCGATCTGGTTGGCACTCATGTTATTCAACAGGTTGGCGAGGTCAGCGCCGCTTAGATAGGAAGGTTTGCCATCGATCATGACCATGGTTCCCTGCCTGCCGCGGAGACTGACATTGCCGTCACGGTCAACCGAAACACCCGGGGACTTTTCCAATACTTCCATTGCAGTTGCGCCTGCATTGCTGATGGCCGCATCCACATTGACTATCGTACGGTCGGGTTTGACTTCAATCATTCTTTTGGCAGCGGTTACAGTTACAGCACCCATTTCCTTGCTTTCAGGTTGTAAGGCGATTTCATGGAACTGTTTTTCAAAATTGATTTCGGTGAGTTCGAAAGAGGGACTCAGATATGCCTGGTATCCTATGGCACTTACTGATAAACGATAGATCCCGTAGGCAATGCGATCCATTTCAAAGGATCCCTGGGTGCCCGCAATAGCCAGCTTTACCACGGAGGAGTCACTGGATTTTAACAAGGAGATGGTAGCACCTTCAACGGCCATACCGCTGATCTTCGCACTATGCTGGGCCTTTACGAAGGTGCCAACCATCATCAATAGAACCAATAATCCCAAATGAGCCTTTTTCATAAAATGAGGTTTGATCTGTTCTGAGTGGATAAGGTTTGGTTTGCTGTACTTTTAAATTCGAGGGTAAAGTTTGCAAGCAAAACCAGCAGGGAATAGGTAAATAGGGACGATGGGTCGAAAAATCCTTTGGAGGTACGAGCGGTGAAAATAATATATGAAAGGTTTCGTAGATGGTGGTAGGCAGGTAAATTGGTAGATTACTGTAATGATTACCGTTAAATGGGTACCAATGGTACAGTCCTTTCGGGCCCCTTTTGGCGAATCGATGCTTTTACGATATTGCGGCTTGGTGGATCAAAAAAATCAAATTGTTGAGTGAAAGAGAATTCCTGGAACAGATAAAGGCCAACCAGGGCATAATTTATAAGGTTGTGTCACTTTATGCAGCCGATCAGGAAGAGAAAAAAGATCTCTACCAGGAGATCCTCTTGCAAAGCTGGAAAGGGTGGCCGGCATTCCGGGGTGAGTCGAGGTTTTCCACCTGGTTGTATCGCATAAGTCTCAATACGGTTCTCACCAGCCGCAGAAAAAAAGAGATCATACTATTCCAGGAAGCGGTACCTGAAGATGGCCAGGAACTTCCGCTTCACCTAAACCAGGAAGATGTGGCTTTATTGCACCAGGCTATCCGGCAATTGGGTGAAACGGATCGAGCGGTTGTCCTGCTGCACCTGGAAGGATATTCAAATACTGAGATTGCAGATATGATGGGTATCACCGCCAACGCATTGGGCGTAAAACTTACCAGGGTGCGGCAACGATTGGCTAAACTATTAAAATCCGGTGGTCATGAGTAAAAGCATCAACTGGAATGATTGGGATCCGGTGGATAAAGACCTGGAGCATTTCCTGCAGCCTGGAATGTTGTCTCGTCTCCAGCCGCACCACCCATTGATGAAACTGAAACGAAACCTATTGATCAATATGGTATGGAGCCTATTGATCACTATCTTTTATCTGGTATTGATGCTGGCCTATCCTGCCTGGCCTGTGGTGTTGACGCTTGTCATCTGTTCTTGTTTTAACATTATGGTGGTTGGGATGGCATGGAAGCTCTACCGGGGCATCCGAGCCGTGGTTTCCGGTAACACCGGTTTGTTACAGGAACTGAAACAACAGCATAGTGCGATCAGTAAATGGGGTAGGATTCAATTGAAGCTGGCACTTTTCGTTTACCCCATTGCTGCAGCCGGCGGGTACATCCTGGGGGGGATATTAGGGTCACAACGCAGTATTAGTGAATTGATGGAACAGCGGTTATTTGTCTGGGTGATGCCCCTGGCGATCCTCACTCTGGTTCCACTTTCCTACTGGTTGGCTAAGTGGTTGTTTAGCAGGAGTTTTGGCCGACACCTGGCAGCGTTAAAAGAAAATATCGATGCATTGGAAGCGGAATAGTTATGCCAAGCGCTTTTCGTAACTTTCTGAAAACAGCAAACATGGACCAGCGAATTATCAATCTTTACGATGAGTACACTCACCGCCCTTTGAGAAGGGACGAGTTTCTTAAAAAACTGGTGCAGCTTACCGGAAGCCTGGCTGCAGCTATGAGCGTACTACCCATGCTGGAGGGCAATTATGCAGTTGCGCAAACCACTCCATCCGACCAGCTTTTTACCGAAAAAATTGAATACGAAACGCCATACGGAAACATGAAAGCTTATGTAGCCAGGCCATTACCAGAACAAGTGTATGCTGCGGTGATAGTAATTCATGAAAACCGAGGTCTGAATGCACATATTGAAGAT
>CBFGLD010000028.1:0-22163 GCA_965649495.1 uncultured Flavihumibacter sp.
TAAGGTGATCTTCCTGGAGGGGGCTGTACCGGGAGATGTGGTGGATGTGCGGCTGACCAAAAACAAGAAGGACTTGGCCGAGGCGCGGGTGATCCGGACCCATAAATTCTCCGAAGACCGGGTGGAACCCTTCTGTGAACATTTCGGTATTTGCGGCGGCTGCAAATGGCAGATGCTGCCCTACGACAAACAACTGCAATACAAGCAGCACGAGGTGGAGCAGGTGCTGAAGCGCATCGGCAAGGTGGCGTTGCCCCCTATGGAGCCCATCCTGGGATGTGCCGAAACCCGTTTCTACCGCAACAAGCTGGAGTTCACCTGCAGCAACCGCCGTTACCTGCTTCCCCATGAAGTGAACGCGGGGGAAGAGATCGTGCAGTCAAATGCCATCGGGTTCCATGTGCCGAAGATATTCGACAAGGTGATCGATATCCAGCGCTGCCACCTGATGCACGAGCCGGCCAATATCATCCGCAACACCATCCGGGAGTATGCGAATACTCACGGGCTCAGCTATTATGATATCCGCGAGCACCATGGTTTCCTGCGCACCGTAATAGTGCGGGTACTCACCACCGGAGACGTGATGGTGAACATCGCTTTCGGGCAGGAAGATAAAAAGAGCCGGAAGGGGCTGCTGGACCACCTGCTGCAGCAGGTACCTGCCATCACCACCTTGTACTATACCATCAATACCAAGTGGAACGACAGCCTGCACGACCAGGAGCCCATCCTTTACCACGGTAACGGACATGCGATAGAGCAGCTGGAGGATTTCCGTTTTAAGATCAGTCCCAAGTCCTTCTTCCAGACCAATACGCGCCAGGGCGAACGCCTTTACCAGGTGACCCGCGAGTATGCGGAGCTGACCGGCAAAGAAACCGTGTACGACCTCTACTGCGGTACCGGGAGTATCGGCATCTTTGTGAGCGGGCAGGCCAAAAAGCTGGTGGGTGTGGAAGTGGTGGAAGACGCCATCGCAGATGCCAGGGAGAATGCAGCGCTGAACGGCATCGGTCATGCGCAGTTCTTTGCCGGCGATGTGACCGATATCTGCAACGACGCCTTTTTTGAACAACAGGGTCGCCCCGATGTTATCATCACAGACCCCCCACGGGCAGGCATGCACGAAAAGCTGGTGGAGAAGATACTGGAGATGGAAGCGCCCATCGTGGTGTATGTAAGTTGTAATCCCGCCACCCAGGCGCGCGACCTCAACCTGCTGGATGCGAAATACGAAGTTACGCGGCTGCGGCCTGTGGATATGTTCCCGCATACCCACCATATTGAGAATGTGGTACAGTTAAAACTAAGGAAACGATCATGAGACAATTATCCCCTGTGGTCAAGAACATAATCATCGCCAACGTGATGGTATTCTTCGCCCAGTTCATTTTTGAGAGACAAGATATCTACCTGGAGCAGTGGGGAGCATTGTTTCCCCTGGATTCGCCTTATTTCAGGATCTGGCAGCCGCTGACCTATATGTTCATGCACGGCGGACTGATGCACATACTCTTTAACATGTTCACCCTGTTCATGTTTGGTCCCATCCTGGAAAACCTCTGGGGCGGCAAGCGTTTTTTCAACTTTTACATTATCTGCGGCATTGCGGCGGCGGCGGCGCAACTCTTTATTGACCCCGATTTTTCGCTGGCCGTAGGTGCTTCGGGGGCGGTAATGGGAATCATGGCGGCCTTTGCCTACCTCTTCCCCAATACGGAGCTGATGATGATGTTCATCCCCGTGCCCATCAAGGCCAAATACCTGATCCCGGGGTTCATGGCGCTGGACCTTTTTGGCGCTTTTGCCCGCGTGGAAGGAGATAAGATCGCCCACTGGGCCCACCTGGGGGGTGCCCTGGCCGGGTTTATATTGGTAGTTTTGTGGAACAAAACCAACCGTAATACGTTTTATTGATAACAGAAGGCTATGAATGTTCAGGAAGATAAGCGTAAAAGCAAGCTGTTGCTGGGGGCCGATGGCAATGCCCTGGTGAACCTGGTGGTGGTGAATGCCGTGGTATTTGTGCTGGTGAAGTTCATCTTTGTCATCTACCTGCTCAGCGATCTCAACCAGGCCGCATTTTATACCAATGTATTTCACTGGTTCGTGCTGCCGGCAGAGTTGGACAAGCTGGCCACCCGGCCCTGGACCCTGGTGAGTTATATGTTCACCCATGAGAACGTGATGCATGTGATCGCCAACCTGCTCTGGCTTTGGCTATTCGGGTATATCATGCAGGACCTTACCGGTAACCGCAAGATCATTTCCGTTTATTTCTGGGGTGGTATAGCGGGTGCGCTGGTATTCCTGCTGGCGTATTACCTGGTGCCTTCGCTGGCGGCGGCAAGACCCCAGGCCCTGATGGTGGGCGCCAACGCTTCGGTGATGGCTGTTGCCGTGGCCACCACTTCTGTGGCACCGGACTACCGTATCTTCCCCATGATCAACGGCGGTCTGCCCATCTGGATACTGACAGCACTCTACGTTATCATAGACATGGCCAGTGTGCCGGCGGGTAACCCTGCGGGTTATCTTTCCCACCTGGCCGGTGGTGCCCTCGGCTATGCCTTCATCTACCAGATGCGCCGCGGAAGGGACTGGAGTCTCTGGCTCAACAGTTTCTTCGACTGGCTGGACAATCTCTTCAACCCCGACAAGCCATCGCGCCGAAGGAAAGCTAAGGACCGGTTCTACTACAAGCTGGGCGGACAGACGCCTTATAAAAAATATCCCAACGTTACCCAGCAGCGCATCGACCAGATCCTGGATAAGATCAATACCGAAGGATACCATCTGCTCACCGATGAAGAAAAAGACATCCTGCGCCGGGCAGCAAATGAAGATGAGTTGTAAATTCGGGATATGCCATCCCTGCTCAGAAGCCTGACCAAACGGTTTTTTGTGATCCTTACCTTCGGGGTCACGGCACTGTTCCTGCTATCCTGCGCCGCCTGGTACATTGAACCGGGAAAGAACTGGATCATCGCATTGCTGGGAGTCGGATTTGCTTTTTTCTTTTTCGCATTGGTCGCCCTGCTGGTTTTCTGGATCGTTTTCCGCTCCAAATGGTTCCTGCTGCCCCTGGCCGCCCTTATTTTGGGCTGGAGACCTGTTAATGCCTTTGTAGCCCTGCATCCCCTGGCACCCGAGGAGCTGCGCAAAGAAGCCGGCGCCCTTCGCATCATGCAGTGGAATG
Organism: uncultured Flavihumibacter sp.; assembly: GCA_965649495.1. GTDB lineage: Bacteria > Bacteroidota > Bacteroidia > Chitinophagales > Chitinophagaceae > Flavihumibacter. The sequence continues at coordinate 3,203 of CBFGLD010000028.1, forward strand.
TGGCCCGCTTTGATGAAATGCGCGGGACGCCCCGCTCCGGCAAGTCGAGGCGCAAACAGATCCTGGACTTTATCGCCCGGCAGGATCCGGACATCATCTGCATGCAGGAATTCCTGGAATCGAATAACCGCAAACTCTTTGACGAGAATATCCCTTATTTCCGCGACAGCCTGGGCTTCCGTTACTTTTATTATGCCATGGATCATCGCCGTCCCGATAAGGTGTATGAACACGGTATCGCCATCTTTTCCAAATATCCTATCCGCAACACCCACCGCGAAAAATTCGGCGGCCCATCCCACCAGAAAGCCAACGAGAGCTTTATTTATGCCGATATCAATGTTTCCGGGAAAACGGTGCGGGTCTTCACCACCCACCTGCAATCCCTTCTGTTTACCAACAAAAATTTCAGGGATATTGAAGACATCAAGCAGGGCAGCGATTCCACCCTGGAAAAATCAAAGGATATCTTCCGCAAATTCCGCAATGCCTATGGATTCCGCCGGCAACAGGCCGATATCATCCGCCGCCACCTGGATGATAGTCCACACCCCGTGGTGATCTGCGGCGACTTCAACGATGTGCCCAACAGTTATGTGTACCATACTATCCGCGGCAACCGGAAAGATGCCTATACGCGCAAGGGTTTTGGCATAGGCCGTACCTATTCGGCCCTGAGTCCCACCCTGCGCATCGATTATATCATGACCAGCCGGGATATTGGGGTGGTGCAGTGCCGCAACCCCCACCCGGCCCTGTCGGACCATTTCCCCGTGATAGCCGATATCCGGCTGCCATAATCTTTTTCTGCCATAGGTGCTCTTCCCATTATTTTTGCAACAATAGAATCGATATGTCGGAATTGAAAGTCTACAATAGTTATACAAGGCAAAAGGAAGTATTTGAACCGCTGGTACCCGGACATGCGGGCATGTATGTGTGCGGCCCCACGGTCAGCGGCGAGAGCCACCTGGGCCATGCGCGTCCCTTTATCACTTTTGATGTGCTGTACCGTTACCTGCTGCACCTGGGTTATAAAGTAAGGTATGTGCGTAACATTACCGATGCGGGTCATTTTGAAGAAGAAGGCCGGGAAGCGGAGGACAAGATCTCATCCAAGGCGCAGATCGAAAAGCTGGAGCCCATGGAGCTGGTGCAGAAATACACCAACCTCTTCCATTGGGCCATGAAACAGTTCAATAACCTGGATCCCAGCATTGAACCAACGGCCACGGGGCATATCGTGGAGCAGGTAGAGATGATCAAAACCATCATCAACGCGGGCTATGGATATGAAGTGAACGGCTCCGTATATTTTGATGTCCGCAAATTTGCTGAGCATTACCCCTATGGCAAGCTCAGCGGCCGTGTGATGGACGACCTGCTGGAGACCACGCGAGATTTGGAAGGGCAGGATGAAAAGCGCAACAAGCAGGATTTCGCGCTCTGGAAAGCCGCGCCGCCGGAGCATATCATGCGCTGGAACAGTCCCTGGGGCGAAGGGTTTCCCGGCTGGCACATCGAGTGTTCGGCCATGGCCACCAAGTACCTGGGCAAGCAGTTTGACATCCATGGCGGCGGGATGGACCTGCAGTTCCCGCATCATGAGAGTGAGATCGCCCAGAGCACCATCTGCAATCACGAGGTGCCGGCGCGGTACTGGATGCACAACAACATGATCACCATCAACGGCAAGAAGATGGGGAAGAGTTATAATAATGTGATCCGGCTGACCGAACTGTTCAGTGGTTCCCACCCCTTGCTGGAACAGGCCTACCACCCCATGACCGTGCGATTTTTCATCCTGCAGACGCATTACCGCAGCACCCTCGATTTCGGTAATGAAGCGCTGCAGGCAGCGCAGAAAGGCATGCGCCGCCTCTGGGATGCGTACAAAGTGCTGAACGAGCTGGAGGCCGGGGCCGACAAGCCGCAGGATGCGGAGCTGGACGCCCGCTGCCGGGAGCTGGTAGCCGAATTTGATGAGTTCATGAACGACGACCTGAATACGGCGAAGGTGCTGGCCAGCATGTTTGAACTGGTTCCGGTCATCAACGGCATCCGCGACGGGCATATTGCTGCCGGTGCCCTGTCTGCCGATACGCTGCAGATCATGCGAACCGCCTTTAGGCATACCTGGAAGACATCTTCGGCCTGCAGGATGAACAGTCGGCCGGGGCGGATAACAAACTGGGCGGCGTGTTGCAGCTGCTGATCGATATCCGCAAGGAAGCCAAGAGCCGAAAGGATTTCGCCACCTCCGATAAGATCCGCAACCAGTTGCAGGAGCTCGGCATCCTGCTGAAGGACGAAAAGGATGGGGGGGTATCCGTGAGTTTTGCGTAACGTAAAAAAACTATACATGAAAAAGGTATACAGCGTGCTGATGGCCCTGGCCCTTGTACTGGCCCTGACCCTGTCAGCCACCACTACCCAGGCCCAGACTGCGGATAAGGACAAGGGTGGCGAGAAATTATTGCGTCATGTGGTGCTGTTCAAGTTCACGGACAAGAGCAGCGACTGGGACATCCAAAAAGTGGAAGAGGCCTTCCGCGCCCTGCCCAAACACATCAAGGAGATCCATTCATTTGAATGGGGTAAGAATAACAGTCCCGAGAACCTCAACCAGGGCTTTACCCACTGCTTTTTCGTCAGCTTCCGCTCCGAGGCCGACCGAGATGTTTACCTGCCGCACCCGGCCCATAAGGCATTTGTGGAAGTGCTGAAGCCGCACCTCGACAAAGTGCTGGTGATCGATTACTGGGCGGGAAAGTGATCATATACCGGGCCGGCAGGATGGTTCAGGATGGTTGTTCAAAGGCATTGTTTATTTTTAGCGTATTGCCTGAATTAACAATGCTTGCATATGATGACATTTTCATCCCTTCGTGGAATCCTCACGGTTACCCTTATTGTATTGACAGCGCAGCTTGCCGAAGCGCAGGTGAAGGTGCTGAACCTCCGTACGGAGAACCTGGAAAACCCGGTGGGGCTCGGCATCACCGTTCCCCGATTCAGCTGGCAGCTGGAAGGGAAGGGTAGAGGCATACGGCAAGGGGCATACGAAGTTGAAGTATTAACGACTGATGGTGCTGCGCGCAAGGCCTGGTCATCGGGAAAGGTGAATTCCGACAGTTCCGTATTGGTTACGTATAAAGGGGCGCCGTTGCAATCGGCCACGCGCTACAGCTGGCGGGTGCGGGTGTGGGACCAGGGAGGCAAAGCTTCGGCCTGGAGCCCCTCTGCGACCTTTACAACGGCCCTGCTACGGGAGGGCGACTGGAAAGCGCAGTGGATCGGAACGGATAGTGTGACGGAGGCCTCGCGGGTGAGTCCGCTATTCCGTAAGACCTTCCGCGCCGGCAAAAAGATCCGGAGGGCGCTGGCCTTCATCACTGCCAAAGGCATGTACGAAGCACAGCTTAACGGCCAGCGGGTAGGGGATGCTTATCTTACCCCGGGGTGGACCAGCTACCAGAAGCGACTGCAGTACCAGGTGTACGATGTAACCGGAATGTTGCAACCCGGCACCAACGCCATCGGGGTAACCCTGGGAAGCGGCTGGTACCGCGGTTATATCGGTTTTTCCGGGCAGCACAACTATTATGGAAAAGATATTGCCCTGCTCTTCCAGCTGGAGATTACGTATACCGATGGCAGTAAGGAACAGGTGCTATCGGACGGGAGCTGGAAAACCAGTACCGGCAAGATCCTGGATAGCGAGATCTACCACGGAGAAACCATTGATGCCCGCAAAGACAAGAAAGGCTGGGCGGTAGCCGGCTACGACGATGCCGGCTGGCAGGCTGTTACTATGGCAAAGCCCTATCCCCATGCGCTGGTAGCCACCTATAATGAACCCATCCACAAGAAAGAGAGCTTCCGCCCGGTGAAGGTCTTCCGGACGCCGGCAGGCGAGCAGGTGATCGATTTTGGGCAGAACCTGGTAGGCTGGGTGAAGCTGCGCGCCAGCGGGAAGAGCGGGGATACCATACGGGTAACCCACGCCGAGGTGCTGGACAAGCAGGGTAATTTTTATACCACCAACCTGCGGTCGGCCAAGCAGCTCAATACCTATGTACTGGCGGGGGGTGGTATGGAGGAATTTGAGCCGCATTTCACCTTCCAGGGTTTCCGCTACATCCGGGTGGAAGGGTATCCCGGTGAGCTGAAGCCGGAAGACTTTACGGCGGTGGCGCTCTACAGTGATATGCCGCCAACGGGGAATTTCACCTCCTCCCATCCGCTGATCAACCAGTTGCAGCATAATATCCAGTGGGGGCAGAGAGGCAATTTCCTGGATGTGCCCACCGACTGTCCGCAGCGGGATGAAAGGCTGGGCTGGACGGGCGATGCGCAGGTATTCTTCCGGACTGCCAGTTTCAATTTTGATGTCCGTAATTTCTTCCACAAGTGGCTGCAGGATATGGCGTTGGACCAGGTAGACAATGGTGCCATTCCTTTCGTGATCCCGAATGTGCTCAATAAAGACGCCTCTGCTTCGGCGGGCTGGGCCGATGCGGCCACCATCATCCCCTGGCAGCATTATATCGCTTATGGCGACAAGCGGGTGCTGGAAGAGCAATATCCCATGATGAAAAAATGGGTGGAATACATGCGTAGTAAGAGTGAGAAAGATCTCTGGAACAAAGGGTTCCACTTCGGCGACTGGCTTTTTTACCGTCCGGAGGACGATAACGACGGGCGGTCGGCCATCACGGATAAATACCTGATCGCGCAAAGCTTTTATGCGCATTCCACGCAGCTGCTGCTGAATGCAGCAAGGGTGTTGGGCCATACGGCGGATGTGGTAGCCTATACCGAATTGCTGAACCGGGTGAAGGCGGCCTTCCTGCAGGAATATGTGACTCCATCCGGCCGGCTGGTATCCTCCTCCCAAACGGCCTATGTGCTGGCCCTGCATTTTGACATGCTGCCCGAGGCCTTGCGGCAGCAGGCAGCTGACCGGCTGGCGGAGAATGTGAAAAGCTACGGCGACCACCTGACGACGGGCTTCCTGGGAACGCCCTATCTCTGCGAGGTGCTCACCCGATTTGGCCACCAGGAGACGGCCTTCAGGCTGCTGATGCAGGAATCCTATCCCTCGTGGCTCTATCCCGTGAAAAACGGTGCCACCACTATCTGGGAGCGGTGGGACGGCCAGAAGCCGGACGGCAGTTTCCAGACGCCGGGAATGAACTCGTTCAACCACTATGCCTATGGTGCAATAGGCGACTGGATGTACCGCACGATCGCGGGAATGGATACGGAGGCGGGTCAGCCGGGGTATAAAAAGATCCGGATAGCACCCCATACCGGCGGCGGCCTTACGCAGGCCAAAGCCACCCTGAAGACGCCATACGGCCTGTTGTCCAGTGAGTGGAACACTGACAGCACCGGCACCCATTACCAGGTGGAGATCCCGGCCAATACCACCGCTACGCTCCTGTTGCCCGGTGAAGCAGGCGCCATCACAGAAGGCGGACAGCCGCTGGAGGGCTCCAAAGGAATAGAAGTGTCTGGCGTTGAGCAGGGGAAGGTGCAAATAACACTGGGCTCGGGTAAATATGCTTTCCGTGTAAACCGGAACTAACAACGCTTTAGATTATATTTATGCTTTCCAATTTCTTGCTGTATGAAAAAAGTGTTGTTTTTACCCTTAATGATCGTATCCGTATTGGTACTGGCGCAGGACAATAAGAACCAGGACTGGCCTAACCTTAACCGTTATGCCGCAGATAACCGGGCCCTGGAAGGCACCGTTCCGGCATCCGGCCGGGTGGTATTCATGGGAAACTCCATTACCGAAGGCTGGAAGAATATCCATCCCGAGTTCTTTGCGGGCAGGCCCTATATCAACCGAGGTATCAGCGGGCAGACCACCCCGCAGATGTTGCTGCGCTTCCGCCAGGATGTAATTGATCTCAAGCCAGCCGTAGTGGTGATACTAGCCGGCATCAATGATATTGCCGGGAATACAGGTGTTACCACACTAGAAACCATCTATGGTAATATCGTTTCGATGGCGCAGCTGGCAAGGGTTGCCGGCATACAGGTGGTGATCAGTTCTGTATTACCCGCCTACGATTTTCCCTGGAGGCCCGGCCTGCAGCCCGCACTCAAAGTGGTGCAGCTGAATAAGATGCTGAAAGAATTTGCGCATACTAACGGGCACGGGTATGTGGACTACTTCACTGCTATGGCAGATGAACGCAATGCCCTCCGCCAGGGCCTTGGAGAGGACGGCATCCATCCCAACCTGGAAGGTTACCGCATCATGGAACCCCTGGTAGAAAAAGCGATTGAAAAAGCAATCAAGCCAAATAAAAAATCCAAATGACCAGAACGAACTGCAACCTGCTACTTTTTACCCTGCTTGCTTCACTAGTTTTTACCCTCGGCTCCTGCGGCACACGCTCCGGCAAACCCCGGGTGCTGGTGTTCAGCAAGACCGCCGGCTTCTACCACCAATCCATACCCGATGGCATTGCCGCCATCCAAAAGCTGGGAGCCGAACACGGCTTTGACGTAGATACTACCAAAAACGCCGACTGGTTCACCGATGATACGCTTCAAAAATATTCGGCCGTCGTTTTCCTGAGTACTACGGGAGATGTGCTCAACAACTACCAGGAGGCGGCGTTCGAGCGTTATATCCAGTCGGGCGGTGGCTTTGCCGGTGTACACGCCGCTGCTGACACCGAATACGAATGGGGATGGTTCGGCAGGCTGGTGGGCGCTTATTTCCTGGATCACCCACAGATCCAGGAGGCGGTGCTGGACGTTAAGGACCGCAGCCATGTATCCACCAAACACCTTCCCGAAAAATGGAAACGCACCGACGAATGGTACAGTTTCAAGAACCTGAACAAGGATGTGAAGCTGCTGATGACCATCGATGAAAAAACCTACCAGGGCGGTAAGAACGGCGACTACCATCCCATGAGCTGGTACCACGACTTTGACGGCGGCCGCGCATTTTATACCGCCCTCGGTCACACGAACGAATCCTATAAGGAGGAAGCTTTCCTGCAGCACCTGCTGGGAGGCATCCAATATGCCATCGGTAAGAATAAAAAGCTGGATTACGATAAGGCGCATACGCAGAATGTACCGGCAGCCGATCGCTTCACCAAGACCCAGCTGGTGACCGGCCATTTCTTTGAGCCTACGGAAATGACCGTACTTCCCAACCTGGATATCCTGGTGGCCCAGCGCCGCGGGGAGATCATGCTGTACAAGAACGGCGACTCCACCGTAAGCCAGGCCTTGTCGCTCAACGTTTATTACAAGACCAATACCCCGGGAGTGAATGCTGAAGAGGGTGTGTTGGGCATCCAGGCCGATCCCAACTTCAAGGAGAACAACCAGGTCTTTATTTTCTATTCACCCATTGATACCAGCGTAAACCGCCTGTCGCGTTTCACTTTCCGCAACGATACGCTGGTGGATGAAAAAGTGGTACTACAGTTCTACAGCCAGCGGGAGATCTGCTGCCATACCGGTGGCTCCATCGCCTTTGATAAAGACGGGTTGCTGTATCTCTCTACGGGGGATAATTCCACTCCATTCAATGAGCCGGGACAGACCTATGTCAATAATGGATATGCGCCGCTGGATGACCGTCCGGGGCATGAGCAGTACGATGCCCGCCGCACTTCCGGCAACCCCAACGACCTGCGGGGTAAGATCCTGCGCATCAAGGTGTTGCCCGACGGCACTTACGAGATCCCTGAAGGGAACCTCTACCCGAAAGGGCAGGAGGGTACACGCCCCGAGATCTATGTGCAGGGTAACCGCAATCCCTACCGCATATCGGTAGACCAAAAGAATGGCTGGCTCTACTGGGGAGAAGTAGGTCCGGATGCATCGGAAGACAGTATGGGTATCCGCGGACCCAGAGGTTACGACGAAGTGAACCAGGCCCGGAAGGCCGGATTCTTTGGGTGGCCGCTGTTTATCGCCAATAATATTCCCTACCACCAGTACGACTATGCCACCGGCACCACCGGACCGCTCTTTGATGCAGCGAAACCGGTGAATGCATCCCGGAACAATACGGGTATCCGGGAGTTGCCGCCGGCACAATCCGCGTTCATCTATTACCCCTACGGTCCCTCTAAAGAGTTTCCGCAGGTGAAGACGGGGGGAAGAAATGCGATGGCCGGACCGGTTTATTATACCGACCGTTATCCCGAAGCAACCCGCCTGCCGGAATACTATAACGGGAAGCTGATCATCTACGACTGGATCCGCGGATGGGTGAAAGCAGTGACCATGCAGCCCAACGGCGACTTTGACAAGATGGAGCCCTTCCTGGAAAACCTGAAGTTCAACTCGATGATCGATATGGAGGTAGGGCCGGATGGAAAACTCTACCTGCTGGAATACGGCAGTGGCTGGTTCAGTAAGAATCCCGATGCGGGACTGGCACGCATAGATTATAACGGGGGCAACCGCGCACCCCGGGTAGCCGGCATCAGTGTTGACCGGCAATCGGGTGCGCTGCCCTTTAAGGTTCGGGTGAGTGTGGACGTTAAGGATCCTGAAAACGATCCCCTGACCTATCGCTGGAATCTTGGTAATGGGGTGCAGAAAGAGACCAAGGAGCCCTATGTGGAGCATACCTACGACAAGGCCGGTGACTACCAGGTACAGGTGGAGGTGAGTGATGATAAAAAAGAAACGGTGAAGAGCAATACGGTCAGCGTTTATGCGGGCAATGAGACCCCGGAAGTGACTATAACGGTAGAGGGTAACCGCCAGTTCTATTTCCCCAATAAAATGGTGAGCTATTCGGTGACCGTGACCGATAAAGATGATCCTGCCGTTGCGGCGCAGCCGTCATCACTGTATGTATCGGCCGATTACCTGGAAAGTCCGGATAAGGCCGGCGCCAACCTGGGCCACCAGGTAGTATCCGAAGCGGTGATGGGCAAGGGGTTGGTGCAATCGCTGGATTGTAAATCCTGCCATAAGGAAAGTGAAAAATCCATCGGTCCCTCCTACGTGGAAGTGTCCCGCAAATATGCCGGCAAGCCCGATGCGGTAGCCTATCTCACCAATAAGATCCTGAAAGGCGGCAGTGGGGTATGGGGAGAAGTAGCGATGCCGGCGCATCCGGATCTGAAGCCCGATGATGCCCGCCAGATCGTATCCTGGATCCAGTCGCTCACCGGCACTGGTGCTGTCAGCAAGTCATTGCCGGCAACCGGCAGCGTGAAAGCAACCCTTGATAAAAAACCACAGGACAGGGGTGTGTTGCTGCTATCGGCCACCTATACTGATAATGGAAGTGGTAATAGTAAGCCCATGACGGGGGTAGGATCTTTACTGTTGATGAGTCCCAAGCTGGACCTTGGCAAGGCATCGGACCTGGTGGGATACAGCAGTATGGCCTATAACGGCATGAACCTGCTGATAGCTCCCAAAACACCGGGATCTTTTGGTCTCGACAGCCTGGATCTGACCGGGGTGACCGGGGTAACCCTGGTGCTGGGATGGCAGGAACCGTCCAAAGCGGGCTATGATTTTGAGTTGCGGCTGGATAGTCCGGATGGAACCAAACTGGGTGAGGTAACCCTCAAGGGTAGCCAGGCAGCATCCAAGCCCGGCGCAATAGGCGGCACTCTGCTCACCATTCCGGTAACTCCGGTTACGGATGGGAAACTGCACCGCATTTACCTGCTCAGCAAAGCCAGGGATCCGAAAGAATTGTCGGCGGTAGCCATTCAAACGTTGGAGCTGACCAGCAAATAGTTTGCATGAAGCGCCTGGTACCATATTGTATAGCTGTACTGGCCAGCCTGTGGGCAGGGCCGGTGGTGGCGCAGCAGACACTACAGCCTTCCCGCGCGGTGCTGCATCAACCGTGGAAGGCATCCTGGATTGCGTTGCCCGGTGAAAGCGGGTTAGATTACGGGGTATACCTGTTCCGCAGGACTTTTCACCTGGACAGCCCCGTGGTATCATTCCCGGTGCATGTTTCAGCGGATAACCGCTATAAGCTGTACGTAAACGGGCGGCTGGTTTCCCTGGGCCCGGCGCGGGGCGATCTCTACCATTGGAACTATGAAACGGTGGACCTCGCGCCCTACCTGCAGCAGGGAGAAAATACCCTGGCGGCGAGGGTCTGGAACCAGGCTGGGTATCGGCCTGAAGCGCAGATCAGCCTGCGGACGGGCTTCATCCTGCAAGGGGGTAATGCGGCGGCGGCGGCGATCAATACCAATGGGATGTGGAAATGCCGGCGCGACAGCAGTTATGCCCCCCTGCGTTTCAGCGGCCCGTTTTATTATGTTTCGGGCCCTGGCGAGCTCATCGACCACCGCCTCCAACCGCAGGGCTGGCAACAAAACGGCTATGCCGACAGCAGCTGGAAGCCGGCGCAGGCATTGTTTGCCGGGATGCCGAAAGAGATACACGGAGGTTATGGCACATCCAATGGATGGATGCTGCAGCCATCGTCCCTGCCGGCCATGGAGCTCCGGGAACAGCGGCTGGCCGCGGTACGGGAGGCAACGGGCATCACTCCGCCTGCAGGATTCCCCGCCACGCGGCAGCGGGTGGTGGTTCCACCACATACTACCGTTACCCTGTTGCTGGACCAGGGCCAACTTACTAACGCTTACCCGCAGGTGGAATTCAGCCAGGGAAAGGGCGCAACCCTCAGCATCGGGTATACGGAAGCGTTATATACCAAATTCCCGGATAAGGGTAACCGAAATGAAGTGACGGGAAAGCTGTTCCTGGGGAGGAAGGACAGCATCCACTCCAACGGCAGTGCGGGGCAACAATTTACCACCCTGGAGTGGCGCACATTCCGTTATATACGGTTGTTGATCAAAACCGCGGCGGATCCCCTGGTGCTGGACGATATCCGCTCCACGTTCACCGGATACCCATTTTCGCTGGAAGCGGAGTTTCATTCCGGTCTTCCTGAATTGAAACGGATGCTGGATATCGGCTGGCATACCGCGCGCCTTTGCGCGGTGGAGACCTATATGGACTGTCCTTATTACGAGCAGTTGCAGTATATCGGGGATGCCCGCATACAGGCATTGGTATCGCTGTACAACAGTGGTGACGACCGGTTGCTGCGCAATGCCCTGGACCTTGCCGATGCATCGCGGCTACCGGAGGGACTTACCCTAAGCCGCCATCCCTCGTATACGCCGCAGATCATACCCACTTTTTCGCTTTGGTATATCGGCATGCTGCACGATTACTGGCGGTATGGAAAAGATACTTTTTTCGTTAAGGATAAATTGCCTGGTACCCGCCAGGTGCTGGAATATTTCAGCAGGTACCAGCAATCTGACGGTTCCCTGAAAGCGGTGCCCAACTGGATGTTTACCGACTGGGTGAACCAAAAGGACTGGCATTCCGGCGTTGCCCCGGTGGGCAAGGAAGGAAGTTCTTCGGTGGTGGACATGACCCTGCTCTGGGCCTACCGGCTGGCGGCAGCCATGGAGGGGCGTATGGGCATGGATGCTTACCGGCAGCGCTATGAAAAAGCTGCGGAACAACTGGAGCGTACCATCCGGAACAAATATTACGATGGTTCGAGAGGCCTCTATGCCGACCGCCCGGAGAAGGACCGTTTTTCGCAGCATGCCAATTCCCTGGCCATCCTCAGTGGTGTAGCCACTGGCAGGGAGCATGCGGCGCTGGCAGAAAAATTATTAGGCGACACCAGCCTTGCGCCGGCGTCTATCTATTTCCGTTATTACCTGCACCAGGCGTTGATACGGGCTGGAAGGGGCAATGAATACCTGGACTGGCTGGACAAGTGGAGGGAGAATATACAGTCTGGCCTGACCACCTGGGCCGAGATGTCTGAGGTGAGCAGTTCCCGCTCCGATTGCCATGCCTGGGGTTCCAGTCCCAATATCGAATTCTTCCGGACGATGCTGGGTATTGACAGTGACGCCCCGGGATTCCGGAAGATCCGGGTAACACCACACCCCGGTCCGTTGAAGGAACTGGCAGGCTCTATCCCACATCCTGCAGGCAGTTTGACGGTAAAGATTACGGGGGCGGGCAACAGCCGCAGTTTCCACCTGCACCTGCCGCCGGGAATTAGCGGTACGCTGGTCTGGAAGGGCAGGAATTACCCCCTGAAGCCGGGTTCCAATCATTATACCCTGCCGCAATAGCATTTAACCAACGTTTAAATATTCCGAAAAATGAAAAGAATCGCTTGTTCGTTACTGGTTACAGGCCTGGCCGCCGTAGGTTTGTCTGCCTGTAACAATGCGCCCGCACCCGAAGCTACTACTGCAGCCGCAGACTCCACCCCGGTGGTAAGCAACTGGAAACTGGGAGTGGCACTCTGGACCTTCCACACGTTCAATTTCCCCGAGTCACTGGAAAAGGTGGACAGTGCGGGATTGGAATACATAGAGGCCAATACCTTTCACCGTACTGGTCCGTCGTTAAAGGACACCATCGTGGGGCAGTTATCACCGGCAGGGGTAGCCGAACTGAAGAAAATGATCGACGCCAAAGGATTGAAGCTGGAGTCCATCTATGTAGGAGGGGGAGATACCTTTGAATCCTGGAAGAAAGAGTTTGATGTTGCCAAAGCGCTGGGTGTTAAGTTTGTAACTGCTGAACCACCCGTTGCGTTGTGGGACCAGATCGACAGCCTGGCAGGTGCTTACGGCCTGAAGGTTGCCATCCATGAACACTGGAAAGGCGTGAGTGCCTACTGGCATCCCGACTCCGTGCTGGCAGCTATCAAGGGGCATCCCAATTTCGGTGCCTGTGCTGATCTCGGCCATTGGCCCAAGAGTGGAATTGACCCGGTTGACGGGGTGAAAAAACTATCCGGCCATATCATTGCGATCCACCTTAAGGATATTGCTGCATTCAATAACGACAAGATCCAGGATGTGCCGGTAGGCAAGGGGGTAGTGAATTTCCCCGGGGTGTTTGAAGAGTTGAAGAAGCAGGGATTCAATGGTCATGTGTACATTGAAATGGATGTGGAGGGCCAGCCCAGCAACCTGCCCGCGGTGAACGAAACGATTCGGTATTATAAGGAGCAGACCGAAAAGCTGAAATAACCTTAGTACGTCAATTGCACTTTTCGGAAGGCCACTACGGCCCCTTCGGCCTGCAGGGCGATACGGCCTTCCGAAACGGTGCAGTCGTAACCATCATTGACGGGAATGGAATTGACCCAGACCTGGATGCGGTTTCCCCTGCATTCCACTTTCAGGTGGTTCCATTCCCCCAGTGGTTTTTCCGACCCGTCGGTAAGGTTGAGGATCCTCCTGCCTTTACCTTCGGTAACGCCCCAGTTCTCTTTAGGGCCCCTTCTTTGTTCCATGTCAGGAACTTTAATGTCTTCCCCGATGCACCAGAAATCGCCCGCATTTTCATGCATCAGCTGCACCTCTATGGATTTTGGGAACATACCGTACAATACCCTCGGGGTGGAGGCATGCACCAGTACTCCGCAGTTACCGGGGGTGTTGACAAACCGGTATTCCACTTCGAGTATATAATCCCGGTAGATCTTATCCGTAACCAGGTGACCGCCCGGTTTACCGAGGCTGATCAGTTCTTTGTTCCGCACCACGAAGGAAGGCGGCAGGTTGGGGTCCTTGTCGCGGTCCGGGATATCCGCGTGCCACCCGAAAAGGTCGCTGCCGTTGAAAAGGTTGATAACCCTGGAAGCAGGTGTGGAAGTGGCGGTGCAACCCGCTAACAGGGTGAGGGCGAGTATGCCGGAGAACAGGTATTTCATGGTGTGACAAAATAATCAATTAAATTGACGGTATGATGCGACAGGCATTCCGGATGAAATTACATAAAGGCTTTGAAGCGGAATACCAACGCCGCCATGATGCCATCTGGCCCGAACTCCGGGAATTACTCCGGCAAACGGGTATCCGCAATTATTCCATTTTCCTGGATCCGGAAACCAGTCATCTTTTCGGCGTCCTGGAACTAGAGGATCCTGCGGGCATGATCACCCTGCCGGACCAGCCGGTCATGCGCAAATGGTGGGAGTATATGAAAGATATTATGGAAACCAACCCGGATAACAGTCCCCACACCATTCCTTTGGAAGAGGTCTTCCACCTGCCCTGACGGGAGGGGTGCTTTACGGTTCACTCCGCCATCACGACGGTTCACTCCTTTTTGTTCAACTACAGCACCATCATCTTGTTACAAAAGAAAAAGTAACATCATGAAGAAACTATTAGAAAAAACCCGCTTTTGGGTAGGAGCCGCGATGTTGGCCGGGGTTTTATCCTTATCTGCCTGTTCAGAGGATGATGACGAACCAATGGTGGATCCGACCATTGCAGCCATAGTGACCGGCGATGCCAATTTCTCTATTCTTGCCTCCGCGGTAACGCGGGCTGGATTGGCAGATGCCTTGAACCAGCCGGGTAATTTGACGGTATTTGCCCCGGATAACGCGGCCTTTAATGCAGCAGGGATTACACAGGCCATGGTCAACAGTATGCCGGTAGCGGACCTCGCGGCCATACTGACCTATCACGTGCTGGGTGCCGAAGTTGGATCCGGTGATGTACCTGCCAGTGATGCCGTGACCACCCTGAATGGCAAAAAATTATTTGCATCCAGAAATGCCAATGGTGTGTTTTTGAACGGGGTAAAGGTTAAAACAGCTGATGTGGCGGCACGCAATGGCATCATCCATGTTATCGAAAATGTATTGATTCCACCTTCGCAATCCATAGCTGAAATAGCAGCAGGAAATGATAATTTTTCCATCCTGGTGGCGGCGGTGGTAAAGGCCGGATTACTGGATGCAGTGTCTGGTGAAGGCAAGTACACGGTGTTCGCGCCTACCAATGATGCATTCATTGCCGCCGGCTTTCCGGATGAGGCAGCCATCAATGCCGCTTCTACCGAAGCGGTGGCGGCCATCGTGAGCCAGCATGTATTGCCCACGAATGTATATGCCAGCGACCTGATCAATAATGCCACTGCACCAACTATTAAAACCGGTACCACGCTAACCATCAATACTTCACCGGCAGGCGTGAAGGTAACCGGAAGCGCCAATCCGTTCAGCAATGTGGTGACCACCACTGCAGGTGCCACCTTTAATATTACTGCCACCAACGGGGTGATACATGTGATCGACAGGGTGCTACTCTGATTCTGTTTAATCTTTTCACTTGCAGTCAGGGGGGAGTCTCTAACAAGAGTTACGACCCCCTGTTTTTTATTCACATTCCTGAACGCATCCTCAGGAAGGTTGTTAGAACTATCCAACCACTTCTTATGAATCGTGCAATAACAGACCTTCCCAGGGTAGCCACCAGGCTGCAATCCATCATCAGGAGTATCCTGCCACGGGAGCAGCTGGCAAATGTGCATACCCTTGACCAGACCCTGGATTTACTGGAACGGCTGGGACCCCGGTTTAAAGCCGCCGCGAAGGAGTACAAGGGTCGCTTTACAGTGATGCAGGGTAAGAAACAGTTTATCATTGACGCCGGTGATATCGCAACCTTTACTGCCAACAATAAGATCGTATACCTCCTTACGCATGAGGGTACCCGGTATATTGTCAACTACCGGCTGGAGCAGTTGGAAAGCCTGTTGGACCCCAGGCATTTTTTTCGTTTGAACAGGAGTGTTATAGTGAATGCAAGGGCCATTCTCCAGGTCAAGCCGCATGTAAACAGCAGGTTAAAACTATTGATACGTTTAGGAGAGGGTTTTACGGAAGCCATAATCAGCAGGGATCGTGTAGCTGCTTTCCGGCGATGGGCGAATACTTAACCGATCCTTTTCCAGGCGCGGACCATTTCTCTTTTACCCGGGGGGCCGGGAATTTTCTCCACTTGCAGTCCCGCCGCTTCCATGGCGCGGCGCACGTTCCCCTTGCTGCAGTAGGTTACCAGGATACCACCTGGCAGCATCCGGTCATAGAGATTTTTGAAGACAGCTTCGGTCCATAATTCCGGTTGTGCGTTGGGGGCAAACGCATCGAAATAGACGAGATGAAATTTCCCCTGGGTTTTTAGGTCTTCGAGTTTACAATGATGTTTGGTCAGCATGAAGGTATCCGTGATGGGTATTCGCTCATTCCATTCGCTGTTGTGCATCCGGAGGAAGCTGTCCCGGAGGTCTTCCCGTTGCAATAGCCCGCAATAATTGATCGTTTCGATGGTTTCAGGGTCTAACGGATAGGCTTCTGTACTTTCATAATGGACATTTCGATGACCTGCGGCAGCAAGGGTCAGCAGGGCGTTCAGCCCGGTACCGAAGCCCATTTCCAGGATGTTGACGGGGCCAGTAACGCTGCCTTCAATCTGCTCCCATCCCGCTTTAATGAAAACGTGCATGGATTCCTGGATGGCACCATGCCTGGAGTGGTAGGTCACCTGCAGGGAAGGAATGGAAATGGTATGGGATCCATCGGCTGTGATTTGTAACACTCTTTCCATCCTGTAAAGTTATTGCTAACTTTCGGGCTATGACATACCTGGAGCATTTATCCAAAGACAAGAAACTGGCGGCTATTCTTACCGGTGACCCGTTCAAGCTTAAGCAACAAAAACTCGTGTACCTGCATTTATGCGGTTCCATCATGAGCCAGCAGTTGAGTACCAAAGTGGCTGCGGTGATCTGGAAACGGTTCCTGGGGTTGTTCGAGGATGAAAGTCCCACCCCCGAACAGATCCTGGCCATTCCTTCCGAAACCCTTCGTGGTATCGGGTTGTCCAATGCCAAGGTCAGTTATGTACAGAATGTGGCCAGGTTTGCGCTGGAACATGGGATGGAATGGAAGCAGTTGAAGAAAATGAGCGACGAGGAAGTCATCAGTCACCTCATCCAGATCAAGGGGGTGGGCAGGTGGACCATCGAAATGTTGCTCATGTTTGCCCTGGGGCGGGAAGATGTTTTTGCCGTGGATGACCTGGGTATACAAACGGCCATGAAGAAGCTGTACAAACTGGATGCCACCGATAAAAAGGCCTTTCGTGAAAAGATGGTAAAGATCTCGGGCAAATGGTCGCCTTACCGCACTTATGCCTGTTTGCACCTTTGGAACTGGAAAGACGCCGTTCCTCTGAAAGATGCAACTTCTCATTAAGATTCGTCATCTTTTAGTGCAAAGAACCCAAACATGATAATGACCACTACGCCCACCATTGAGGGTCGCCCGATCCAGCAATACATGGGAATTGTAACTGCTGAAACCATAATTGGCGCCAATGTGATCAAGGATATTTTCGCGGGGTTGCGCGATTTCTTCGGCGGTCGGTCGGCCACCTACGAACGGGTGTTGCAGGATGCCAAAAATGCTGCCATGCAGGAGTTGCTGCAAAAAGCACAGGCACTGGGAGCCAGTGCCGTAGTAGGTATAGATCTCGATTTTGAGACCATTGGTGCCAATGGAAGTATGCTTATGGTGATCGCCAGCGGAACCGCTGTACGGATCTGATCATAACTTCACTACTATAACTTCTTCCCGGGCAATTGCCTCTACGCGGAACCGGGAAAGCAGGATGGTCCTGGGTTCCACCCATTCAAAGGTGAGTACGCTGGCAGCCCTTACGGGGATGCGGTAAACCTTACGGATATGCGCTTTTTTGTGCTGGTCTTCAAAAACCAGTTCCCCTTCCTGGTCGCGCACAAATAAGGTGGATTTGTTCCTGCCCTTGTTGGTATACGTTGCCCGGAAAAGCAACTCATCCTTTACCTGGCCCAGGTATTCAATGGCTGCGTGGGATGAATCCTTCCCGCTTCGTACATGGTTTTCCATTTGTACCGGTGTGGTATATGCGGTGGTTCCCTGAAGGACAAGAAGCGCCACCAGCCCGGTTAAAATCAGTGTTCTCATAGCTCTACCGCTTATTGCGGCAAGCTACTATTTGAATGTTAACCCTATGTAAAACCGGTGTTAAGTAATTGTTTCCGCTATGTATGACAGGATCAACCGCTTCCGTTAATCTGCCTGTTGGTTCATCACGTTCCATAGCAGGTCTTTCAGTTCGGTCAGGCCTTGCTGTGTTACGGAGGAAATGAACACGTGGGGGATGTCCTCGGGCATTTCGCTGCTGATTGCCGCTTTCAGTTCATCGTCGAGCATATCACTTTTGCTGATGGCGATGACAAAAGATTTCTGCAGCATTTCCGGGTTATATTCTTCCAGTTCGTTGAGCAGGATGTCAAATTCCTTGCGGTGGTCCTTACTGTCTGCCGGAATGAGGAATAACAGGATGGAGTTTCGTTCAATATGGCGGAGGAAGCGGTGGACCAATCCCCTCTCTTCTGCTGAGCCCTCGGTGATGCCCGGCAGGTCTGCCACACAGAAGGAGCGGCCGTTTCGGTATTCCACCATTCCCAGTTGCGGGTTGATGGTGGTGAAGGCATAATCCGCGATCTTGGGTTTGGCGGCGGTGATGACGCTCAGCAGGGTGGATTTTCCCGCGTTGGGAAATCCCACCAGTCCCACATCGGCCAATACTTTCAGTTCCAGCACCTTATATCCTTCCACACCGGGTTCGCCGGGTTGCGAGTATTCCGGTGCCTGGTTGGTGGCTGTAGCGAAATGGGCGTTGCCCAGTCCACCGCGGCCGCCCCGCATCAGGATCACTTCCTGGCCGTCTTCCAGGATCTCGGCTTCTTTTTCACCGCTTTCTTCGTCGAAAGCGATGGTTCCCAGGGGGACGTCGATATAGATATCCTTTCCGCTGCGGCCAGTGGAATTGTTGCCGCTGCCGCTTTCCCCGTTTTCGGCCAGGATGTTTTTATGGTACCGCAGGTGGAGCAGGGTCCAGAGGTTTTTGTTACCGCGCAGGATGATGTGAGCGCCGCGCCCACCGTCACCTCCATCCGGACCTGCCTTGGGGTTGAATTTGGTGCGCATGAAATGTTTGCTGCCCGCGCCTCCATGGCCACTGCGGCAGAATACCCTGATCTGGTCTACAAAATTTGATTTCTCTGACACGTTTGG
>CBFGLD010000029.1:0-21914 GCA_965649495.1 uncultured Flavihumibacter sp.
TGTTGCAGGATGGCTTGTATACGCGGATCTTTATAGTCCTGGTAACCGGCAACCGGATTATTAGGTGCCCGACGGTCTTGCAGGTTGGGTTCTATATTATACCAGGCCAGCTTTGCCCGGTTGTATCCATAAGGCAACGAATCGTTATAAGATCCTTCCGGGAAAAGACCGTTGCCCTGTGGTGTGGAAGCCAGTGACCAGCTGATCAGCGGAAACCGCAGATCTATACTGTTCCGGGTTCCTTCGAAATCATCCACGTAAATAAGTCCTGCTTCACCTTTACCAATTTGTGGTGGATGCCCGGGTTTCAATACAGCCCCTTCCCCGTAAGCCATGATGCTACTCATTTCATTGGTGGAGTAGAACGGAATCTTGTCCAGCCACCTGGTCAGCTTTGGAAACTCCGAACGATAACTGAAATCCAATCCGTACATAGTATTTCGAATCGGATCTTCGTTGTAATTCATTTTAGTGAAATACGGTCTTTCACCCAGGCGCACCATCTGTCCGCCGAAGGTCATCGATTCCTTTGCCGTGTTTCTGGCCATATAATCCCATCGCACCCCCAGGTAATTACGCTGCTGGATACCGAAGGCGGCATTATTCTCATACTGTACATTAACCGGGATACCGGAATTGAGGATACCCTGGTTGATGATCTTTACGGAACCCAGGTTATAATCAACCAAAAAATCGATACCCTCTACCAACATGCGGCCACCGGCACTCACCTGTACAGATCCCTGGGGAACATTAAAAGCGCCCAGGGAAATATCCGAACTGGCCTGCCCTTTGGCCGTTCCACTAATGATAAAACGGTCAAGATTGGCATAGGTTTTCGCTATTTCCTTTATGGTATCATACAATGGCGTAAATACATATTTATCCTTAATATCCTGCGATACACCCTGGAATGCAATGCTATCCATATCACGACCAAAGGGTTCCAGCAAAGGGAAAATGACCCTTGCCTGGTTGGAAATGATAGTGTACCCTTCTATATAATCGAATACACCATCGGGCTGTGGGTCTCTGTTATTATTGAGCCGATCAAGATTCAGGACCGATATCAAGGGAAGCCCACTTTTCGGGCCTTCGGGGATGTATCGTTTAGTACCCAGGCTGGGCTCTTCATAAAGTACATTCAGTTTGAAGTCTGCAGGTTGCACGCTGCTGATATACCCGCCATCACGGGTACGCAGAGCATAAACGTTTTTCATCATCAGGTCCCAGATCGGGAGGGTGGTTCTTTGCGAAGTAGCCTTTAATAATTTCAGGAACAAAACTTTCGGGTTTCCTGCCAGGATAGCCGTGGTATCAGGGGGTACATCCTGGGAAAATTCACCGACCTGCAGAATTTTTCCATTGAAATTATACTGGAATGCCACCCCCAGTACTTCGTCCGGTTGCAGGGGCTGGTTCAGGGAAATAAATCCAACCTGCGGATTGAAATAATAATCGTTTGGCCCCAGTTTACGGGCAAAGGTCTTTTCAAAATCCTGTACGGGCCTGAGCCCCATGCTCTGGAGTTTACTGGTAATCTGCGCCGAATAACGGCTGGAAGGGTCATTAATAATATTGCGGTACAGCCCGTTCACATCATTGGAAGGGAGGCTGTCAATTCCTCCCGGGTCCGGGTAGTTATATGGATAGCGTTCGCCCAGGTCTGCCAGCGCAACAATATCACGGGTTTCTGTAGTAACGCCAGTCCGGTTGGTAACCCACACCTCTATTCGAAGTATATTCACCAGTGAGTTTACCGCCGGCAGGCTACCCATCGCCCGGTTATAATTCTTCCGGAAGAACTGGCTCAGCAGGAAGTGGCGGTTTTCTTCATAATCGTTCGCCCGGAACTCAAAATTGGTGGTGGCAGCACCGCCGAGTAATCCCAGTGATTGGCGCTGTGCCCGCTGGTTGGCCAGGGCAGTGGTGATGAAAAGTTTACCGAATTGCAGCTGGGTCTTGATTCCAAAAAGGGATTGTGCTCCCGGTATCAGGGATCCCTTGGTGGAAAAAGAAATATTACCCGCTTCAATACGTTTGATGATCTCATCAGAGTTGCCGGTATAATCCAGTTTGAGCTGGTTCTCAAAATCGAAATTAGCCAGCGTATTATATGTTATGGGCAGTTTCAGTTTACTTCCCACATTGCCCAGGATACTCAGGTTGGCGTTCATGTCAAAATCAAAACCACCATTACGCCTGGCCCTTTCCGGCAGTGTTGGGTTTTTAATGTTCTGCCCCTGGTAACCAGCAATGATATCAACATTTCCCTGGGGGCGGATATCTACTTTGCCGGTTCCGAATATCCGGTTGAAAAAGCTTTCATGCGCCGTTAGTTTTGGCTTGATTCTTTTGCGGTTCAACTGGCTCAGTACATCAGCGCGATCCCGGAAATACGCTTCTTCCTGTTGCCGTGCCCGGTACCGCAGGTATTCTTCAAAACTCATATAGGTAGGGGTGCGGTAATACCGGTTACCTATTTTTTCTACTATGAAATACTGGCGTGTAACGGGATCGTATTCGATCGTTCTGTTGATATTGGAAGGATCCTTAAGGTCAAAAGGATTTCGGTTAGGCTGGGAAAGGTCATCTCCTCTCCTGTCGCGAAGGGGAAAACGAAGTGTGTCCACACCTCTGATGGTATCTCTAACCGGTAACGTATCTGCAACTGCCACCCTGCTGGTATCGGGCTGTTGCCACGACCATGCATCCAGGGGCAGCAGGCAGATTACTGCCAGCAGGATAAGGAAGACCAACCTGATGATCGGATGAATTGATTTGCCCACAGTCTATTTCCCAGGAATTAGTTAGGTAAACGTGCAGCTATAGGCCTAGAGGTTTTTAAGTGCTGATTTAATAATATCTTCTACTTTATCGGAGCCAATTCCTGAATGGGTCGCTTTTTTCATTGCCATTTCTGCTGCAGGTCTTGCGATACCCAATGCCATCAGAGCAATTAACGCATCCTGCTCCGCCGTATTGCCTGATGCCATTGAAATATTTGCATCCAGCGACTGACGGGACAGCTTGTCACGTAATTCCAACACTATTCTTTCCGCTGTTTTCCTGCCAATGCCCTTCACGGATTCCAGTTGCCTGGAATTACCCTGCACAATGGCCCTGCTCACTTCATCCGGCTGCATGGAAGATAACATCATACGCGCCGTTGCTGCTCCCACACCATTCACACCCAGCAATAACAGGAACATCTCTTTTTCTGCCATTGTTGCGAATCCATAAAGGATATGAGCATCTTCCCGTATATGAAGATACGTAAACAATTGTCCGGATTCAAGGCCCCCAAGGGCAGCATACGTATTTAATGTAATAAAAACCTCATACCCCACTCCCTGAACATCAATATGTACGGTGGTCGGGGTCTTGACCGTAAAATTACCCCTCAGATACGCAATCATAGGCTGCAAAATAAACTATTAGCCTTAATTTCGCTCCGCTTTTACATCCAAACGCATGACTAATAAAATCAGTGCCGCAATTACTGCAATCGGCGGCTATGTTCCCGAAGACAAGCTTACCAATTTTGACCTGGAGAAAATGGTGGATACCAACGATGAATGGATCCGCACCCGCACAGGAATTTCAGAGCGGCGCATCCTCAAAGGGGAAGGAAAGGCCACTTCTGATATGGTGGTTCCCGCAGTGCTGGAGCTCTGCCGGAAGCGCGGTATCGATCCTGTTGAAATAGAATGTTTGATCGTTGCTACGGTAACTCCTGACATGGTTTTTCCGGCTACTGCCAATATTGTTTGCGACAAGATAGGTGCAGTTAATGCATGGGGATATGATATGAGTGCCGCCTGTTCGGGGTTCCTGTTTGCCCTAACTACCGGCGCCTCTTATATCGAAAGTGGAAGATTTAAAAAAGTAGTGGTGGTGGGCGCTGATAAAATGAGTGCTATCATTGATTATACCGATCGTAATACCTGCGTGATCTTCGGCGATGGGGCCGGCGCGGTGCTGCTGGAACCCAACGATGAGGGTTATGGTGTACTGGACAGCATCCTGCGTTCCGATGGCAGCGGCCGGCATTACCTGAACATGAAAGCCGGAGGTTCCGCACGCCCCGCAAGTATTGAATCGGTTACCAACCGCGAACATTTTGCTTACCAGGAAGGAAAAACAGTTTTCAAGTTTGCCGTTAAAGGAATGGCTGATGTAAGTGCAGAGCTTTTGGAAAGAAACCAGCTTACTGGTGAAGATGTAGCCTGGCTGGTGCCCCACCAGGCCAATCTCCGAATAATAGATGCTACCGCTGAACGGATGAACCTTCCCCGTGAAAAGGTCATGATCAATATCCAGCGTTATGGTAATACCACCGCCGGTACCATTCCCATTTGTCTTTGGGAGTGGGAAAGCCAGCTAAAAAAAGGTGACAACATCGTATTGGCAGCATTCGGTGGCGGCTTTACCTGGGGTGCTACCTGGATTAAGTGGGCCTACGACGGAAAATGACCCGTTGCTTAACTTTCTTCTTCGTAATAGAGTTTATAATATTTATGGCCGGTGTTCTCATCGTAACCACGTTCGATGAGATCCCGCCGGCCATGAATATAAATATGGAAATTCTTATCCAGCTTCAAGACCGTCTTGAAAACCCTGGCCTGCTTCTTTACCGCGGCCAGGTGGATATCGAATGATTCATCAATGGCATAATTCCGGTTGGCCTCATAATTCCTTTTGTAGTCCATGAAGGTATCCACCACTTCGGGATGATGAATCACCTCTTCCGCAAATTCCTGCAGGCTGAACTGGTCTTTGGAGCGAAAATATTCCATAGAACGACTCATCATATCGAGTTGGTCGGTCCGGGAAACATCAAACTTTTCCGCATACTCCTTTTCAATGAATAATTTACAAAGCCCCATCGCCTGGTTGGTATGATGATAACTATCGGCATAAGGCTGCACTTGCAAAAAATCGGTGATCCAGTATTGTGTATCGTTTTGTTTATTGGTATTGTCTACTACACAAACTTTGTAGCCGTCGGCCTGGTTGGTGCGAAAAACCAGGCATCCCTTATCCAGTTTATTGATATTGATACCGTCTTCTGCCGCCACCTCAAACCCGGCACCATGCGGAAAAACTTTCAGGAAGGTTTCCTTGGTTTCCGATTTGAATAATCCAATCGCTTGCACCATTTCTCCTTCAAAAGGCACATCATCAAATAACACCACGTACAGTTCCCCTTCCTTTACCCTTGCGTGGGTTGATTTTTGATAGAGTAATTGGGCAAGGAACACCGACTCCCGCTGAAAAACCGTAGTATCCTCAAAAATATTCCTGACATAATGGAATACTTCGTTCAGCTCCAGGTCACTGAGATGGGTAAAATGATAATGTTCGTTTTCATTGAAGGGGCCAAGAAAATACCTGGTGAGCAATCCCCTGACCAATTCGTCGTTGAGCGTGAGGGTATTGGCAGAAATTTTCAATTCCTCGCCTCGGGTAGGGTTTCCAACTTTATGTACAATGGCTTTTTCCAGCTTTACAGCATCAATTCCGGTCATGGCCCAAAGATAGGCTCTTTGCGATCTTTTTCCTGCAGGCCACGTTGTGCCAGCAACTCTTTGTACCTGTTGCGGAAGCGGTTAAGTGCCTGCCACTCATCACGGGTTCCTTCCTGCGGAGGGGGTTGGCCCATGGTAACAAACTGGCGGCGCGACTGACCCTGGAAAAAGCCCACCTCTCCCCAGATTATTCGATCTTCTTCCTGTTGCGGATACAGGATTTTATAATGTTCCATACATACCACCTGGTCTTTGTCGAGGTAATAAACTTCTATATACTCCACGGAATCAACAAAATAATGTACTTCAAAGAGCAGCACCCTGCTGCCCTCCAGCGTATAGTGCCAGGTTTCCCGGATCGAGCGGTCGTTGCGTGTAAACTTATTGATGTGGAAAGTCTGCTGTGACAATAAAGACAAACTGTCGGCGCGCTGAACTACGTGGTCGATCTGTGACCGCCAATCCAATCGCTGGCTAATTGCAGGTGCAGCAAGCAGCAATCCTGCCAGTAACCCTAACCATACTCGCTTCCCATTCATATTGCTGATTTAGCGGATACCTGATCCATGCCTATAATTTACGAAAATTTGCCTGAATAAATTATCTCCCGCGTGCCCAGGCAACAAAATCCGTTTGGGGGATGGTATCCACCTCCAGGGCCCTGAGAAAATTCACGAGTTGCCCGCGATGGTAGGTGCTGTGGTTGAACACATGCAACAAAAGCTGGTAAAGGGGCTGCTCAAATGGCTGTCCTTTCATGTTGGTATATGCAATCTTTTGAACGAAACTGTTCTCCTCACTGCCTGTTATAAACTGCATCCATTGTTCATCCACCTGCCCCAATAGCCGGACCAGATCCAACGTGTTGCCTTCAAATCCGCGCGAGGGAACAACTACAGAGGGAACGCCCTGCAGGCGCTGCAGCCAGGCGCTTTCGGCATCACACATATGCATCAGCGTTTTATGCAGGGAGGGAAAACTTCCGGGCAGTTCGCGGGTCCAAAGTGCAGGATCCAGTTCGGCGACCTTCACACCGATCAGCTGATTAGCCCAAAGATTATAAGCTACATATTCCTGTAAGAGCTGCTTCATCGATTTGAGTTAAATTTGACAATACCTTAAAATTATTAGATGTAACCGATATGACGAATAATGAAATTCCAATGAAAGGAGCCGGAACAGTTGCTGTGCATGGGGGTAATGAACCCGACCCGAATTATGCCCACCTCACTCCCATTTATGCCAGTTCTACTTTTTATTTCGATACCGCCACACAGGGTATGGAGCGTTTTGCGGGAGCAGATAAAACCCGGATCTACAGCAGGTGGGGAAACCCCGGTTTTACCATTGCAGAACAAAAGATCGCCGCCCTGGAGGCACACGGCCTGCACGGTCCTGACGGCTCACCCTTACAGTTGAAAGCTTTGTTACACGCCAGCGGACAGGCTGCCATGACCACACTTTTCATGAGTAACCTTTCGGCCGGAGACAAAGTACTTACCCATTTTTCCCTGTACGGCGGCACCCAGGAATTACTCCTAAAAGTATTGGGTGCCAATGGAATTGAAACCATTATCACAGACCTCCGTGATCCCCAAAAGACTGCGGATGCCATCAAAGCCAACCCGGGAATCAAATTGATGCACCTGGAAACTCCCGCCAATCCAACCTTACAGTGTATTGACCTGGAATTGATCACCGGCATCGCCAAAGAACATGGGCTGATCGTTTCGGTTGATAACACTTTCGCCACCCCCTACCTGCAGCAGCCTTTCCGGTACGCGGTTGATTTTGTTTTTCACTCCACTACAAAATTCCTGAACGGACATGGCACTGCCATTGGTGGCGTACTACTGGGCAGAGACGTGGAGTTCATGCAAACCAGGGCCTGGAAATGGTATGGCTTACTGGGGGGAAATGCCAACCCCTTTGATGCTTACCTCTTAACTCAGGGGATGCGGACCCTGGAACTGCGAATGGACCGTCACTGTTCTAATGCGATGGCTGTGGCACAGTTCCTGGAAAATCATGCCGCAGTAGCCAACGTACTTTATACAGGCCTGCCGTCGCATCCCGATCATGCTGTTGCCCTGAAACAAATGAAACATCCCGGTGGTATGCTTAGTTTTGAAGTTAAAGGCGGTGTGGCTGCCGGAGTAAGGTTCATCGACAAATTGAAGATATGTACCCGCGCAGTTTCCCTGGGAACGGTGGACACGCTGGTATCTCACCCGGCATCCATGTCTCATGCCGGCATCCCGAAAGCGGAAAGAGAAAAATATGGCATCACGGATGGTCTCATACGTATGAGCGTGGGTATTGAAAATATAGAAGACCTCCTGTGGGACCTGGAACAGGCACTTTTATAACCATCTAAATCTATCTACATGAAATGGCCTCTTGCCCTTTTCCTGTTAGTTTCAGGAACAGTTTCCATGGCACAGCCTCCTGCAGACCCCCGTCTTAAAGGATTAGACACCCTGGTTAAACGTATTCTCAAGGACTGGAACACTCCCGGGGTGAGCATTGCCGTGGTGGAAAAAAACAAAGTGATCTATGCGGGTGGTTTTGGTTACCGTGATTACGAGAAAAAACTACCGGTAACAGCCCATACTTTATATGCTATCGGCTCCTGTACCAAGGCCTTTACCTCCTCCTTATTGGGCATGCTGGAAAAAGAAGGTCGACTGGAGCTCGACAAACCTGCCCGGGATTACCTTCCTGAGCTTAGATTTTATACGGATGAACTAAACAACCGGGTTACGATCCGTGATATGATGACACACCGTACGGGGCTTCCCCGGCATGATTTAAGCTGGTACGGTTCTGATGCCGGCAGGATGGAATTGTTGAAAAGGGTTCGCTACCAGGAACCCTCCAAAGGATTAAGGGAAATGTTCCAGTATAATAATTTCATGTTCCTGGCGCAAGGCATGATAGCAGAAAAGCTTTATGGAAAAAGCTGGGAACTGATCATGAAAGAAAAGATCCTGCAACCCCTTGGCATGTCTGCAACCAATTTTTCAGTAACTGAAATGGAAAAATCGGGTGACCGTTCATTGGCATATACGTTGCGGCAGGATAGTATCCTTTCGGTTATCCCTTACCGGAATATTGACGCTATTGGTCCGGCAGGCTCCCTGAACAGCAACGCTAATGACATGTCCAAATGGCTGATTACCTGGATCAACGGTGGCAAATACAATGGTAAGGAGATTATTCCCTCCGGCTACGTAACACAGGCCACCTCACAACAGATGGCCCTTCCCGGCGGGCAGCCTTCCAGGGAAAACCTAGACATCCACCTGGGCGCCTATGGTCTTGGCTGGTTTCTTAGTTCATACCGGGGGCATTACCGGGTTGAGCATGGCGGCGGTATCGATGGTTTTATAACCTCAACAGGTTTTTTCCCAACAGACAGCATCGGGATATTTGTTGTTTCCAGCAACGGTACTACCACTGCACTGGTCAGGAATTACATCAGTGACCGGATGCTAAAACTTCCTGCCCGCAACTGGAATAAGATGCAGCTGGAAGAGCGGGCAAAATCCAGGGCAGCAGCGGCATCCATGAAAAAATCCAACAATGACAGCCTTGGCAGGAAGCCGGGCACCCTTCCTGCACACCCCTTGCGGGATTATTCAGGATCGTATGAGCATCCTGGTTATGGTACAGCCAGGTTAAACCTTGATCGTGACACTTTATGGATCAGTTATAATTCCGGGAACAAACAAACTACCTGGCTCAGCCACTATCATTTTGACATTTTCAAAGTGCTGGACAAAGACAATCCAGCTGCTGACCAGGGAGCCCCACGCGTGCGATTCAATACGGGTTATTCCGGTGATGTGGAATCATTTGACATTGCGCTGGAACCAACCGTGAGTGATATAAAATTCAAACGACAGCTGGATTCTGTGCACCTTTCCAGGGCAGATCTGGAGAAATTCACCGGTGAATATCAACTGGCAGCCATAACTACGAAGGTGTATTTGAAGAATGATAAAACACTGGTATTCGTAGTACCCGGGCAACCGGAATATGAACTTATCCCGGTGAAGGAAGATTTATTTAAAATAAAAATCCTGGAGGGTTTCAGTGTTCGTTTCATCCGGGATGAAAAGGGCGTTTACAGCGCTATGGATGCCATCCAGCCTAATGGAACCTTCAGGGCCCAAAAAAAGATGTCACCATAAAAAGAAAACAATAGCATGATCAGGATCAGAAGAGCTACGAAAGAAGATTGTCCACGCCTGTTAGAATTGATTAAAGAACTGGCAGTTTATGAAAAAGCTCCCCAAGAGGTCACTGTTACCCTGCAGCATTTCACTGAAAGCGGTTTTGGCGCACAACCGGTATGGTGGGCATTCGTTGCAGAAGAAGCAGGAATTGTACAGGGTTTTGCGTTGTATTACATACGATACAGCACCTGGAAGGGACAAAGGATGTACCTGGAAGATATCCTGGTTACGGAGAAAATGCGTGGCAAGGGTCTGGGAAAATTATTATTCGATCGGCTGGTGGAAGAGGCCCGTGAAAAAAAGCTTAACGGTATAGTATGGCAGGTCCTGGAATGGAACGAACCTGCCATAAATTTCTATAAAAAATACCAGGCTAAATTTGATCCTGAGTGGATCAATTGTTCGATGGAAATCAATTAACTGGCACCCTCAACCGAAGCAGTCTTATCAATCTTGAGGATCAGTCCCTGTAACACTTTACCCGGACCGGCTTCGGTGAAGCGGGATGCCCCATCCCGAATCATAGCCTGCACGCTTTGTGTCCAGCGGACGGCACCCGTCAGCTGATCAATCAGGTTTTGCTTGATCTCATCCTTATCCAGTACGCCACGTGCCACTACGTTTTGGTAAACAGCGCAGGTTGGCTGCTGGAACTTGGTAGCTTCAATGGCCGCCTTCAGCTCATCCCTTGCCGGTGCCATCAGGGGTGAATGGAAAGCTCCCCCAACGGGAAGGATCAGGGCACGTTTAGCACCCGCGGCTTTCATGCGTTCACAGGCAATTTCCACACCTTTCAGGGAACCGCTAATCACAAGCTGGCCGGGACAATTATAATTAGCCGGCACCACTACTTCGCCCGTTTCCTGCTGAACGGAAGCACAGATCTCCTCCACCCTGGCATCATCCAGTGCGAGGACGGCAGCCATGGTAGAAGGCGTTAGCTCACAAGCTTTTTGCATGGCCTTTGCCCGGATGGAAACCAGTTGCAAAGCATCGTCAAAGCTCAGGGTACCATTGGCAACCAAAGCAGAAAATTCACCCAGAGAATGACCTGCCACCATGTCGGGCCTGGCCTGTTCAATGCCTTTGTATGCGATAACAGAATGCAGGAAAACCGCCGGTTGGGTTACATTGGTTTGGCGAAGATCTTCTTCGGAACCCTGGAACATAATATCAGATATACGAAAACCAACAATTTCGTTAGCCTGCTCAAATAATTTTTTAGCGAATGCACTGTTTTCATAATGCTCTTTACCCATACCCGGAAACTGGGATCCCTGACCGGGAAAGACATATGCATGTTTCATAAATTGACCATATTAGTCGGCAAAAATAAAAAAGTTTGGCTGCCTGCCTAACTTAGTTTGGAGGATATGAGCTTTGTAAACTCACTGCGGGTTTCATTCTTTTCAAATTCGCCCCAAAAGGCCGAAGTAGTAGTCACTGAGTTCTGCTTCTGTACCCCGCGCATCATCATACAAAGGTGCTTGGCCTCTATCACTACCGCCACTCCAATGGGATTGAGTGAATCCTTGATGGCATTCAAAATCTGCGTGGTAAGGCGCTCCTGCACCTGCAACCGCCTGCTGTAAACATCCACTACACGAGCGATCTTGCTCAGGCCGGTAATATAACCGTTAGGGATATATGCGATATGTGCTTTCCCGAAAAAAGGAAGCATATGGTGTTCACACATGCTAAACAATTCAATATCCTTCACGATAATCATTTCACTTACCTCTTCATGGAACTTGGCAGAGTCCAGGATTGCCCGGGCATCCATCTGGTAGCCCTGAGTCAGATACTGCATTGCCTTAGCAACGCGTTCGGGTGTTTTCTGGAGCCCTTCCCGACCGGGATCCTCCCCCAGTAAAGAGAGGCATTCCCGGTAGTTGTCAATCAGCCCGGAGGTGATTTTATCTTCGTAGTGTTCCACCTTTTTATATGCCATGAACTAATTTTTAAAATTTATAACAGTTAAACCATAGCTATCATTCCCTATGCCGGGTACTCCACGAAATTCCTTTCGGTTTCATATAACCTTACTGATAGATCATGCCTGGGATCGATATGTGGGCGCAGCAGCCCATAGATCACCACCACAATATTCTCAGCCGTGGGATTGAGATGGCGGAATTCCTCCGTATCAAGGTTCAGGTTCTTATGGTCAAAACGTTCGATGACGTGGCTGTGAATAATATCCGATAACACTTTCATATCCATCACGAATCCGGTTACCGGGTCTGGTTCACCAGCCACCCTCACCTGCACTTCATAATTGTGCCCATGATAGTTAGGGTAACTGCATTTACCGAAGACTTCAAAGTTTTGTGCGTCATCCCACCCCTGGTGG
This sequence comes from uncultured Flavihumibacter sp., assembly GCA_965649495.1. Classification (GTDB taxonomy): domain Bacteria; phylum Bacteroidota; class Bacteroidia; order Chitinophagales; family Chitinophagaceae; genus Flavihumibacter. Next base: position 12,126 of record CBFGLD010000029.1, read on the forward strand.
TACAACCGGTGGGCGGCATTAAAGTGCTCCTTACGGAAAACGGCTATTTTTTGTCCCATATTTGATAAATCCTCACCAACAACTGAAACGGAAGTATGCCGCCCAAGTTGTTTAGGTTTTGAAAGAAAAGAAATTAACAGAGCTGTGCCCTTATTGTTCGGGAATATTCCCGTTATCTGGGTCAGATGCAGCGAATTTACAATATCTGACTGATTTGGTGGGATTTACGAAATTTGCCTCTAAACTTTTCATACATGCATTGTTTACTGGTAGCTGCCACGTCTGTTGAAATTGCCGCATTCACCGAGCATCTCAGCACAACGGAAAAACTGCAACACATTGATTTTGATCTCGATATCCTGATCACAGGAGTGGGCAGCAATGCAGCCACCTATGCACTTACCAGGTACCTGCAGCACCGCAAACCAGACCTCGTGATCCAGGCCGGCGTGGCAGGAGCATTTGATTCACGTATGGCTCCCGGTTCCGTATTTATCGTGAAGCAGGATGCCCTGGCAGACCAGGGGGTAAAGGAGAAAAATGGATTCCGGAATGTTTTTGACATGGAACTGGCATCGCCCAATGAATTACCTTACCGGAAAGGAGTGCTGCCCAACCCTTATGTTGAATTAATGAAGCGTACCAAACTCAAAAAGGTGGTTGGAATCACTGTCAACGAAATCACCACCGATAAAAAAAGGGCAGCGCATTATGTATCCAGGTACAAAGCACAATTGGAATCCATGGAAGGTGCGTCGCTTCATTATGTATGCCTAATGGAGCACGTTAGTTTTCTTCAGGTACGTAGTATCTCTAACTACGTTGGTGAACGAAACAAGAAAAAATGGAAGCTTCCGCTGGCCATAGCCAACCTGAATAAAGAGCTGGTCCGATTGCTGGAATCCCTATAAATAAGGTCACCATTTCAATTTAATCCTATCTCCATGCGCTTTACACTTGGATTTTCCCCCTGCCCCAACGACACCTTCATTTTTGACGCCCTGGTAAACGGGCTCATTCCGCATGCCCCTTTTGATTTTGAGGTGGTGATGGAAGACGTTCAGACTTTGAATGAGTTAGCATTGGAGGGCAGACTCGATATTACCAAGATCAGTTATGGGGTTTACCCGATGGTGACAGAAACCTACCAGCTCCTGGAATCCGGGGGCGCCCTGGGTACAGGTGTGGGACCTTTGCTTGTTGCACGGCAACCCATACCGGATGCGGATATTCCATCCCTTAAAATCGCCATACCGGGAAAGCACACCACCGCCCATCTCCTATTTTCTCTTGCCTTTCCGGGTGCTGTCAGGAAAGAATTCATGGTCTTCCATGAAATAGAACAGGCGCTACTGGACGGGAAAGTGGATGCCGGTGTTATCATTCACGAGAACCGCTTTACATACCAGCAGAAAGGACTTCACCGGCTAATGGACCTGGGTGAATATTGGGAGCAGCAATTACATTGCCCCATACCCTTAGGCGGGATCGTTATCCGCAAATCAATGGCCCCTTCCATCGGCGAAAAACTGGAAAGGTTGATTGCAGATAGTATACGGTATGGCTGGAGGCGTTACCCACAGCTCTCGGATTTCATACGACAGCATTCACAGGAAATGAGTGAGGAAGTGATGCGGCAGCATATCAACCTGTATGTGAACGATTACTCTTTGCAATTGGGAACGGATGGGCACAAAGCCGTGAAAGAGCTACTGGAAATATTTAACAAGCTCACAAGCGGTTAGCCATTACCAGCCAGGGGCTTTAGCGCGGCTGCATAAGCGGCGAGACATCGTTTCCTTGCAAATTCATGTTCCACTATCGGAGGAGGATAGCCGAATCCTTCAACTTCGGGTACCCATCTGCGTATGTAATCTCCCCCGGGATCAAACTTTTTGGTTTGCAGGTATGGATTGAATATCCGGAAATAAGGGGCAGCATCGCAGCCACTACCGGCAGCCCATTGCCATCCCCCGTTATTGGCGGCAAAGTCGTAATCGAGCAACTTGCGGGCGAAATAGGCTTCCCCCCACCGCCAATCGATCAGCAGGTGCTTGGACAAAAAAGAAGCCACGATCATACGAACCCGGTTATGCATGTATCCTGTAGCATTTAACTGGCGCATGCCTGCATCCACGATGGGGTAACCCGTTTGGCCGGAACACCACTTTTCAAATTCATGTGGATCGTTGCGCCATAGTATCAAATCGTATTCGGGACGGAAAGCTTTTCCCTGGCTTATATGCGGAAAATGCCAGAGGATCATATGATAGAAATCGCGCCAGATCAGTTCATTCAGGAAGGTTTCATTCAACTCCCGGGCGCGCCGGGTCAATTTGCGAATACTGATCGTACCGAACCGAAGGTGAACCCCCAGTTTCGTAGTACCCTCCCGGAAAGGGAAATCGCGGTCTCTGGTGTAATTGCGGATCAACTCTTCCTCAGGTGTCCGTGAAGGAATGGCCAGGGCAGACCTAAGAAAACCCATGTCTTCCAGGGACGGCATTGGACGGGCCGGGTACTGTAAAAAATTCCGGTAATAGCTGGCGCAGGGATAAGATCGGGTATAAAAGGGCTCCAGCCTGGTTTTCCATTTCCTGCTATAGGGAGTGAATACCGTATAAGGTTTACCATCATCCTTGAGTACTTCATCCTTTTCAAATATCACCTGGTCTTTATAATGATGAAGATGAAGCCCGCTTTCCTGGAGCAACTGCGCAACCTCACCATCCCTTACCAGGGCGTAGGATTCATAATCGTGATTGGTATAAACAGCACCCACCTGATACTCTTTCAGCAAGTCCTGAAATACCTGCAAGGGATATCCGTACCTGATTTCCATAGAGGAACCGAGTGCCCGGAGTTGTTGCTGCATGTCCTGCAAACTGTCGTGAATAAAACTTACGCGCGCGTCCCGGCGATCTTCCAGGTCGTCCAATATATTGCGGTCAAACAGGAATACCGGCAACACCGGTAACCCGCTTTTCAGGGCATGATACAAGGCGGCGTTATCATCCAGGCGAAGATCCCGGCGGAACCACATTATGGCAACAGGGCCGTCAGTCATGAATCGTTTTGAACCTAACAATCCCGGGGCGTTTTGGTTCAGGCATAAGGATCATTCCAATTCATTCACCGGGAAAAGAGCGGCAGTATAAATCGCTGGTAGAGTTGGTACGTGTACTCCTGACCGTAAGTTTTTGATCCCAGTCTTCCAACCCACCGCATGCCATAGGTGGAATTGGTCAGAAACATTTCATCGGCCTGTTCCGCCATTTCGAGGGTCACCTGGGTTTCCCGGCATTCCATCCCCGCCGCCCGCAATTGCTCCAGCAGGTAGCGCCGCATCACACCGGCCACACAGCCCTCCTCCAGAGAGGGCGTTAAGACCTCTCCTCTCTTAACCAGGAACAGGTTGGCAATGGTGGCATCCGCTATGCGATGGGCGCCGTTCAGGATCAGCGCATCGTTCCATTTGTGCTTTTTTGCCTCCAAAGCACCCATCACATAAGGAAGGTAATTATTGGTCTTGCAATTTGCCAGCAGGTCCATGGATTTTCGGGCCATTTCATGTACACCCACTACCAATCCATTCTGGTTCCAGTGATGGTTAGCCTCGGGAAGACTCCAACTTTGTATGATGTGATGTGGATAATGACTTTCGGGATCGTACAGGCCGCCATTCCCCCGGTACACCATGAGCCGAACCCGGGCCAGTTTGCCATGACCGTTGCGGTGTACGAGCTGAAGGATCTTTTCCAGGAAATAATCTTTGTTCACATAAGATGGACGATCAAACTGAAGGAGGTCCATCCCGGCCAGCAACCTGTCCATGTGGTAGGGTGCCAGCTGGATGGCTTCGCGGTTGACTTTCATGGTCTCAAACAGGCCATCACCATACCGCAGTCCGCGGCAGGAAGCCCCTGCCACCAGCTTGTCATCGCGGTAAAACTGCCCATCCTGGAATAAGAGGTGCGACATGGTTGTTGTATTTGAGGTGTCTGACACGTGTTCGCTGGACGTCCGAACATTATGCGAACACGTGTCAGACACCTAGGAAAATTTCTTTTTGAGTTCCTGCAGCTTCGACTGGAAAGAATTTTCCGGCACCGGCTTTCGCGCCCCCGCAGTTGGTGCTGCGTTCCGGCGCTGCGGCTGCCGGGGTCCGGATTGGTCCTTCATACTCAACCCGATCCGCTTTCTCGCCACATCCACTTCGGTGACGGTTACCGTCACTTTCTGCTGCAGCTTTACCACTTCTGCGGGATCACTGACAAAGGTGTTGCTTAACTGCGACACATGTACCAGCCCGTCCTGCTTCACCCCGATATCCACGAAAACGCCGAACTTGGTGATATTGGTAACTATGCCAGGCACCACCATTCCCGGCTTCACATCCTCGAGGGTTTTGATCGTTTCATCAAACCGGAACTCTTCGATGGGGCCGCGGGGGTCACGGCCCGGCTTTTCCAGTTCTTTCAGGATATCCTCAATCGTGAACTCGCCAATGGTTTCTGTAATGTATTTTTTGGGGTCAATGCGACGGCGCAGCTCAGGCTTCCGAACCAGGTCTTCCACCGAACATCCCAGCTCCCGTGCCATGGCCTCCACCACATGGTAACTCTCCGGGTGTACGGCACTGTTATCGAGTGGATTCACGGCATCGCGTATCCGAAGAAAGCCCGCGCATTGCTCATAGGTCTTCGGTCCCATAAGGCTCACTTTCTTCACTTCATCGCGCGTGGAGAACGCCCCGTTCTTCGACCGGTATTCCACGATATTTTTTGCCAGCGTGGCGCTAAGTCCCGATACGTACATCAGCAAATGCTTGCTGGCAGTGTTCAGGTCTACCCCAACATGGTTCACGCAGCTTTCCACCACTTTATCCAGGCTATCTTTCAGTCTCGATTGGTTTACATCGTGCTGGTACTGCCCCACCCCAATTGATTTGGCGTCGATCTTCACCAGTTCACTCAGCGGGTCCAGCAACCGCCGCCCGATGCTTACCGCACCGCGCACCGTTACATCCTGGTCTGGAAATTCCTCACGGGCAACCTCAGACGCTGAATAGATGGAGGCACCGCTTTCATTTACCTGGAAAACGCTTACCGGCTTTCCAAAATCTATGGAACGAACCAGTGTTTCAGTTTCGCGGCCCGCCGTACCATTTCCCACACCAATGGCTTCAATATCATAACGTGCCACCAGCTGCTTAATGGTTTCGGCGCTTTTCTGCCAATCGTTCTGCGGCGGGTGTGGGTAAACGGTAGTATTATGAACCAGGTTACCCTGGGCATCCAGGCAAACGAGTTTACAGCCGGTACGGAAGCCCGGATCCAGGGCCAGTACCCTGCGGCTGCCCAAGGGTGATGCCAGCAGCAACTGCCGCAGGTTGTCGGCAAACACATGGATTGCCTCCTCATCAGCGGCATTCTTGCTGCTCATGCGAAACTCGTTTTCAATGGAGGGTTTCAGCAGACGGTCAAAGGAATCGGCTACTGCGGTTTTCACCTCTGCGGCGGCGGCGGATCCATTCTTAAGGAAGATCCGCTCCAGCGCATCCACGCCTGCCGCTTTATCAATGTTGATATCCATGATCAGGAATCCTTCCTTTTCACCGCGCCGAATGGCCAGGATCCGGTGGGAAGGGCATTTTGACAAGGGTTCACTGAACTCGAAATAGTCGCGGTATTTCTGTGCATCGGCCTCTTCCTTTTTGGAAGCCAGCACTCTTGACACCAAATGTGCGCCGTCCTGGAACTGCTTACGGATGGTATTCCTCGCCTGCTCGTTTTCGGATACCCATTCGGCAATGATGTCCCGCGCTCCCTGCAATGCTTCCTTCTGGTCTTTCACTTCATCCTTTACAAATGGCATGGCCGCCTCTGCCGGATCCAGGGGACCCTGTTCAAAGAGCAATTTTGCCAGGGGCTCCAGTCCTTTCTCCATGGCCTGGGTGGCGCGGGTCTTACGTTTCGGCTTGTAAGGCAGGTAGATATCTTCCAGCACGGTGGCATCCATGCACTCCACTACCCGGGTCTTAAGTTCCGGTGTGAGTTTTCCGAGTCCTTCTATGGTTTTGAGTACGGTTTCCTTGCGCTTATCCAGCTCGGAAAAATAGTTCACCTCTTCCACGATGTTGTTGATGGCCACTTCATCCAGGTTGCCCGTGGCTTCTTTCCGGTAGCGCGCCATAAAGGGAATGGTAGCTCCTTCCGCCTGAAGGGTGTGCACGTTGTTGACCTGCCTGAGCGTCAGGGATAATTTTTTGGCGATGACCTCAATATATTTAGGATCCATATCATTTTTTTTGGGAGGGCAAATATAGGGCAAGTCCACCAAGCGAATCCGCGTTCCCGGTCAGGCGCTTCTCAGAATGGTTTCCAGCAGCCCGTTCACTTCTTCGGCCCGGTTCATGACCATCAGGTGACCACCGCCGGCAATGGTATGGGTGGGACTGACATAACGCAGCGGCAGCAGGTGATCACCCGTGCCGTGGATGTGAAAAAAATCCCGGGGTGCATCCGCCTGGCGCCATTGCAGGATAGCACCCAGCGCCCAGCGGATGAAGGCAGGGTCGCTTTCATCGATGATCCGCCGAAGCAATTCCTTGTCTTCGCTGGTTTCCGTGGTAAAGAGCCGACGTGCCACGGAAGCCTGCTTAAACAGTCCGATGGGCAGGTAGCGATGCATTTGTAACGGTGCCGCCCACCGGAAATAAGGCGGCAGCTGGCTGGCAGTTGCGATACTGGCAATCAGGATGGTGTGCCGGGGGTTATAGGTCCGGCTGATCTCGGAGGCTATCATGCCACCAAAGGACAATCCCACCACCCCCCAGGGCTCGTTACGCTGAATCATTTCTGCCATCCGAAGCGCATACTCGCGCAGCCCCTCGCCTTCCTGGGGCGGCAGCCAATCCAGGTGCACCATCTCATACCCCTCTGGCAACCGGATATGCCGGAAGACCCGTTTATCCGCACCCAGCCCTGGAATAAAATACAGTTTCATAAGCTCCCTCCTTATTATTGTAACTTTACCGCGCAAAAGCTTGCTATGGACATAAAGAACAATATACTTGAAACGATCGGCAATACACCGCTCATCCGTTTGAACAAAATTACAAAAGACCTGCCGGGCACCATCCTGGCCAAGGTAGATTATTTCAACCCCGGCAATTCCATTAAGGACCGCATGGCCCTCAAGATGGTGGAAGTAGCCGAACAGGAAGGCAAGATCCAACCCGGCGGCACCATCATCGAATGCACCAGCGGTAATACCGGCATGGGACTGGCCCTGGCGGCTGTGGTGAAGGGATACAAATGCATCTTCACCACCACCGACAAGCAAAGCAAGGAAAAGATGGATATCCTTAAAGCTGTTGGCGCTGAAGTGATCGTTTGTCCCACCAACGTGGAGCCCGACGACCCCCGCTCCTATTATTCGGTGGCGCAACGGCTGGCACGGGAAATCCCCAACTCCTATCACTTTAACCAGTACGATAACCTTGCCAACCGGCTGGCACATTACGAAACCACGGGTCCGGAGATCTGGAAACAAACCGATGGCACCATTACCCACCTGGTCTGCACCGCGGGTACCGGCGGCACGGTTACCGGTACCGCGCAGTTCCTCAAGGAAAAGAATCCCAATATCCAGGTGTGGGCCATTGATGTGTATGGCAGCCTGCTTACCAAATTCTTCCGTACCGGTGAAATTGACATGAACGAGGTACATCCTTATATATCGGAAGGCTTTGGCGAAGATTTTGTTCCGCAGAACTATGACATGAGCGTGATCGACCACTTTGAGCAGGTCACCGATAAGGATGGGGCCATCATGGCCCGCCGGCTGGCAAAAGAAGAGGGACTTTTCTGCGGGTACAGCGCGGGCAGCTGCATCCAGGGACTGATGCAGCTGAAGGACCGCCTGAAGCCATCGGATGTGGTAGTCTGCATCTTCCACGACCACGGCAGCCGGTATGTGGGCAAGATCTACAACGACCAGTGGATGCTGGAGCGGGGGTTCCTGGATGTGAAAACTTTCCGGGATATCGTGAACGGGCGGGGCCTGCATAAAAAACTGATCACCGTTGCCCCTGAGAATACGGTGGCCGAAGCGGTGGAGCTCATGCGTAAATACGATATCGAGCACATTCCCGTGCTGAATGGCAATGGCATCATCGGCTCCATCAGCGAGGGCGGCCTTTTCCTGAAAGTTTTCAGCAACCCCGATATCAAGCAGGAAAAAGTGGAAACGGTCATGGAAGCGGCCTTCCCCGTTGTGGACTTCCTGACCCCGGTTGAGAAACTAAGTACCCTCATCCATCGCGAAAATGGCGCAGTTCTCGCAAAAGACGAAGCGGGTAATTTCCACATCGTCACCAAGTACGACGTGATCCAGGCCATGGGTAAGTGAGTGGACAAATAAAGGGATGTAATGCAGTCCGGGTAAAGGTTTCAGCCTTACCCGGACTTTTTTATGACCTGTAAAAATGCGTACTTTTACGATATAACACTTCGTATACCCACGTTAGCGCAGGCAGGAAGCTTACTAGAAAGCTGGGAAATACCGAACTGTTAAAATTGAGCAAATGCGCTCTTGTCCACCAAAATAATGCCAGCTACATTTGTATCAGAAGTTGATTGATAATTCAATCGCATCCAATATCCGGAGAAAGACCAAGAAAAATCCAAGATCACTGAAAATCCAAATCCAGATCCAATTCCTAAGAGAAAAACATTTCACTAAAAATCCAATATCAATCAACTTCCTTTTTTTTCCAAGATCCTAAACCAAAGACCAGAAAAGAAATCAGCATCCTTAATCCTTAGAAAGACCGTAGAGAAATCAGCATCCTAAATCCTTAGAAAGACCAAAAGACCCTGAAACCAGTAGCCATTGTCCGGTAACCGTCGTCCAAATCATACCACAAAGGTTTCAGCGCGATCCAATGTTCTGGCGAAAAGCCAACCAAGTCCTTAAAAACCACTAAAGATCCGGTATCCTCCTGCCCTGCGAATTGTAGAGCAGGAGGACCAAAGTGGTTTCTCCCTAGTTTTGCCAAAAACACATGCCTTCTTTTACCGACCCCACCGGTACTACCATTCACCTTACCACCGCGCCGCGGCGCATTGTTTCGCTGGTACCTTCGCAGACCGAGTTGCTGCATGCGCTGGGGCTGGAAGAGGAAGTGGTGGGCATCACCCGCTTTTGTGTCCACCCCACGGAATGGTTCCGCAACAAGACCCGCATCGGGGGCACCAAGGATGTGCAGGTGCAAAAGCTGCTGTCCCTGCAACCCAACCTCGTCATAGACAATAAGGAAGAAAATATCCGGGAACAGGTGGAAGCCATCCGGCAGCAGGTGCCGGTCTATACCACCGATGTCAACGATTTGAACGATGCCCTGGAAATGATAACAGTCATTGGAGAGATCACGGGGCGCAGTGCGCAGGCCCGGCAAATCAACGACACTATCCGCGAAGGGTTCCGCCGGTTGGAACCCATACCCGGGGGCCCTCGAACCGCATACCTCATCTGGAAGGATCCCTACATGGCCGCAGGTGGCGATACCTTTATCCATGATATGCTGCAACGCTGCGGCCTTACTAACATTTACGCATCAGCGCAGCGTTATCCCGTTACCAGTGTGGGCGAGCTGAAGGAGCTGGATACCCGGCTGCTACTGCTGTCGTCGGAACCTTATCCGTTTCGGGAAAAACACATCAGGGAACTGCAGGAAGCGCTGCCCGATACCCGTATCCTGCTGGTAGACGGCGAATATTTCAG
>CBFGLD010000030.1:0-21713 GCA_965649495.1 uncultured Flavihumibacter sp.
TGTAAAAGCGAAGGTTTTCCAACAAGAGGACCTCGCCTGCGTTTAACGCCCCGGCTGCCTTTTCTGCCGTCTCCCCAATACAATCACTTGCGAAACTGACCTTCACACCATCTAGCAGGGCAGCCAGGTGTCCTACCAGGTGCTTCAGTGAATATTTCTCCGTCGGACCATCCTTTGGCCGGCCGAGGTGACTCATTGATATGACCTTACCTCCGTCTGTCAATATTTTTTTTATGGTGGGGACGGCGGCTCGCATACGGGTGTCATCCGTGATTTCAAACTTTTCATTCAAGGGAACATTGAAATCCACCCGGATCAATGCTTTCTGATCCGCAAAATCGTATTGATTGAACTTGCTCATTATTGCTTGGGTTAATCTGGAAAAAATAAAAGCGGGCATGCCCGCTTTTAATATTATTTAGAGATAAGTCCTGCAAAGTATTTTACAGTACGGACGAGCTGGCTTACATAACTCATTTCGTTATCGTACCAACTTACCGTTTTCACCATTTGATTATCACCTACACTTACCACCTTTGTTTGCGTGGCATCGAACAAAGATCCGTAAGTGATACCGATCACATCAGAACTTACGATTTCGTCTTCGGTATAACCAAAGCTTTCATTACTGGCGGCTTTCATGACAGCATTCACTTCTTCTGCTGTTACCTTTTTACCTACTACGCAGGTCAGTTCAGTAAGAGAACCGGTGATGACCGGAATTCGCTGTGCACCACCATCCAGTTTCCCTTTCAGTTCAGGTAACACCAGGCCGATAGCCTTGGCTGCTCCGGTGCTGTTGGGAACAATATTGGAAGCGGCGGCACGTGCACGGCGCAGGTCGCCCTTGGCATGGGGGGCATCCAACGTGTTTTGGTCATTGGTGTAAGCATGTACTGTAGTCATGCTTCCTACCACAATTCCAAAACTATCGTTCAGTGCCTTTGCCATCGGCGCCAGGCAATTGGTGGTACAGGAGGCACAGGAAATGATATCTTCTGACCCATCCAGAATTGCATGGTTAACATTGAATACAACGGTCTTCAGGTCACCGGTAGCGGGTGCTGAGATTACCACCTTCCGGGCGCCCGCTTTAAGGTGAGCTGCCGCCTTATCCTTATCTGCAAAGAAACCGGTACTTTCAATAACAACATCCACCCCGTGATTTCCCCAGGGAATCTGGGAAGGGTCCTTCTGGGCATATATCTTTACTTCATCACCATTCACAACAATGGCATCATCAGTTGCTTTCACCTCCGCATCAAAGCGGCCCTGTGCGCTGTCATATTTCAGCAGGTGAGCCAATACCTTAGGAGACGTCAGATCATTTATGGCTACTACGTCGATACCTTGCATGTTATAGATCTGGCGATATACCAGACGTCCGATCCTACCGAAACCATTAATGGCGACCTTAACAGTGCTCATAATTTCTAGTTTGAGATTTGATTTTAATTTTATGAGGCGCTAAGTTAATGTTTGTGGAAGGCGTATAAAAATTTTAGAATTTTTTTTTGGTGGATATTTCCGGCTCCCTATCTTTGCACTCCCAAACGGAAAAACGCCGCGTTGGTCAATCGGTTAAGACGCATCCCTTTCACGGATGAATGACGGGTTCGATTCCCGTACGCGGTACAAAAAAGGCCCTGTTTCAGCAGGGCCTTTTTCATGTCTTGTTGAATCCTTTCAGCGTCGCACCAGGTGCTTTAATATCTTCTCCTTCAGGTCATCCGGGCGGAATGGCTTGGGCAGGAAATCGGCAAACCCTTTCTGGTGCAGGTCTTCCATCATGTTCTCATAGACCGCTGCTGTAAACGCTATAGCCGGCACCTGGGGATATTCTTTCCTGGATACAGCTACCACTCCGGCACCATCAATAACAGGCATCTCCAGGTCCACCAATAATACATCATAAGGCTGCTCCCTCAATGCCTCCAGCGCCTCCATTCCATTACAGGCCTCCGTTAACTGCACTCCCCACTTCTGCAGGAATTTTTTTACCACCATCATATTAATGGGATTATCCTCTGCCACCAGCACCCGCACACCTTCCAGTTCCTTCTCCCGGTCCTTCCGTTCATTGGGATGGACCATGGCTTTGTTGACTTCCACCGGCAACTGGATCATGAAAGAAAAACTACTGCCCTTACGGATGACACTGTCCACCTGCAAGGTGCCCCCCATCAATGATACCAGGTATTTACTGATAGCCAACCCCAGTCCCGACCCTCCGTATTTGCGGGTCGTTAATGCATCCGTCTGGTAAAATTTATCAAATATGCGATGCAGTTTCTCTTTCTGAATGCCAATACCGGTATCGGTAACAGAGAATTGTATACTGACCGCATCCCTGGTAGTATTCATAATCCTGGCACCCAGCACCACCTGTCCCTTTTCTGTAAACTTCAGCGCATTGGACAGTAAGTTATTCAGCACCTGGGTTAATCGTAATTCATCTCCCAGCAAAATGATGCTTTCCGGCACATCTGAATCCAGAATAAATTTTATGTTGCGGGAAGAATATGCAGGATGAAATATTCCCTGCAATTTGTTCAATGCCTTGCTGAGTTGAAACGGACTTTTCTCCAGCTCCATTTTATCCGCCTCCAGCTTGCTGTAATCCAGGACATCATTAACCAACTCCAGCATGTGTTCCGACGAATGCCGCAAGACATCCAGCATCGGCCTGGTATCATCCGTTATACCTTCATCCAGCAGCAGGTTGGTGGTCCCAATGATGGCATTGAGAGGTGTGCGCAATTCATGACTCATGTTAGACAAAAATCTCGATTTCACCATGGCAGCTCTTTCCGCTTTCTCCTTTGCCTTCAAGGTTTCAACTTCCGCGATCTTGATTTGCGTAATATCAATGACACTCATCTTCACAAATCTTTTGCCCTGGTGATTGAAAGCCACAATATTGGTATGGGCATACACCGGCACCCCGTTGAGTTGCTCAAACTCCATATTCCCTACCCAGGGCAAAACCCGCTGGGTAAGTCCCGGCTTGAATGATCGCACGATCTCCAGCGCCGGCCTGCCTAACAAAGACTCTACGGTATGATCCAAAACGGCCGACTTCCTGCCGTAGCCAAACAAGTCCAGCACCCGTTCATTACAATCCACCACCACCTCCTCGTCAAGATCAATAATGAAAATGGCATCCAGCGAAGTATTGAAAATAGTATCCGAAAAAGCTTTCTCACTTTTCATCTCCTCTTCCTTAATACCCAGTGTTTTTAAGATGGAATACCCCACAATACCCGTGAATATGAGAGATAGAGACAAATTGGTCCTGAAAAAATAATGAAAGCTGTGCGAGCTGGCATCCGGGCTTTGTATTTCATAAGGCGAAAAGAGAAAGGTGATGCCCAGGAAAGTCATGGTGATGGCTTCAATGATCAGCAATTCCCGGTTGATCTTACTATCTATCAGAAAGACCATGGCAAATATCACCGGAAAATAATACAAGTAGGTTCCGGTCTTGAGGCCGGCAAAATAGCAGGCCAGGCATAGTGTGGCATTGAAAGTGCCGATCACCAGCCATTTAGCCTGCACTTCCCTGTTGTATAACCGCATCACATAAGCAGTGATCAGCGCGCAACAGGAAATAAGGAAGATAAAAGCGCTTCCATACTGGCTGACCCATTGGCTTAAAATAACATTCAGCCCCGTAACTCCTATTCCTATTTCCGTAAGCGATTTAAGCGGCGTCACCGGTGCCCTGCGCTGCCTTTCATACAGGTCCGCGGCCAGGTTATCCCAAAATCTTACTGCCGGAAATACTATTGCGTAAAGATTTTTCGTTTTCATATCGTAGGCGCCGGTTTTATAATGATTTTCAGGATAAAACAATAACGCCACCCTAAGTCCAAAATTGTATCCTATGCCTCTATTGAAGACCGACACCTTCAACTTCAGTGCCGTATTCGACGGCGCCTACCTGATGGAGGTGCATGACAACGACCTGAATGCCATTGCTGACATATTTATGACAGCCCATGAACAAATCAGTAATGAAATCAGGCTGACCCGGCCTTATGCCGATAATGGTGATGCCGACAGCCTTCGCCAAAGATTCCACCGCATTAAACCTTTATGGGGCTTCTCCGGATTGCATTACTGGCAACAGCATGTTCAGGTATTTGAAGACTTTTGCATGCGCAAACCTGCCAGGGAAAACCTGACGGAGAGTTATTACCGCCTGATCAACCAGATGGAGATCGGACTTAGCCTGCTCCAGGAAGAAGCAAACAGATTAAAAAACCATCTACATTGACCTACCCTATGAATATCAAAGCCATCATTGTAGAAGACCAGCTCCTGTCAGCCGATATCTTAAAAAAATTCTGTGACCGCAGTGGCCATGTAAATGTTTTGCATCATTTTATTAATGCTGTTGACGCAGGTAAACATCTGCTTGAACACGAAATCGACCTGGTATTCCTGGACGTGGAAATGCCCGGTCCCAGTGGTTTCGACCTGCTGGATCAACTGGTCATTAAACCCCAGGTGATCATGACTACCGCAGAAACCAGTTATGCATACACCGCATTCCAGTATAACGTTTGCGATTACCTGAAAAAACCCTATACCTATGCCCGCTTCCTGGAAGCGATAGAAAAAGCGGCTGCCAGCATGCAACATTCTTCACAACGTAAATCCAAAGACGAGGATATTTATATCAAGTGTAATGGCCAGGTCATCCGGCTGAAAACATCAGAGATCCTTTACATGGAAAGCATGGGAGATTATGTTCGCTTTGTTACTCAAGACAAAAAATACATTACCCATAACAGCATGAAAAAACTACTGTCGCAAATTGATACCGACATTTTTTGCCAGGTGCACCGGTCTTACATCATTAATATGGGTAAGCTGAATGATTTCCGGGATAACAATGCGAGTATTGAAGGCCACCTTATCCCGGTCAGTAAAGCCAATAAGGCCAAAGTGCTGAAGCACATAAAAATATTATCCTGAACGATTAGCTCCGCAGCCATTCTCCCAGGTAGCGACTGACCTGGTCGGCTTCCACCAGAAAACCGTCGTGCCCGTATGTGGAATCTATTTCAATATAACGGGCATGGGGCAACGAATCGGCAATCTTCCTTTGCTCCTCACCCGGGCACAGGAGGTCACTGGTAATGCCCATTACAAGGGCTGGCTGGTGCATCCGGTTCAGCACTGCTACCGCATCTCCGCCCCTGGCCCTGCCAATATGGTGACTATCCATACTCTTCGTTAACAGCCAGTATGATTGTGCATTAAATCTTTTTACCAGTTTTTCACCCTGGTACCGGATATAGGATGCTGCTTTGTAACCATCTGTCTTTTCCGGGTCGGGGTCCTTTTGCTGCAGGACCATGGCGGTATAGTTCCGGTAGGTCAGCATACCTATGGCCCGTGCAGCCTTCAGCCCGTTGGCCCCCGCATTTTCCAGCGGATGTCTCCAGGTGGGATCTGCTTCAATAGCTAACCGTTGTGCTTCGTGAATGGCAATACCCCAGGCACTTTCCGTGGCAGAACTCGCAATAAGAAATATTTTCTCAATGACATCCGGCTCTGACAATGCCCATTCCAATACCTGGTATCCCCCCATGCTCCCACCCATACACAAAGCGATCTTTCCAATACCCAGATGGCTGCGCAGCAATTGATGGGCCCTGACCATATCCCGGATAGTGACCAGGGGAAAATCCATGAAATACTTTGAACCTGTCAATGGATTCAGCGTCAGTGGGCCGCTGCTGCCATAACAAGATCCCAGGATATTGGCGCAAACGATATAATGGTCGGCAGGATTGATAACACATCCTTCCCCCACTACGCCGGGCCACCAGGAGGGCACATCCGAATTAGCAGTAAGGGCATGACATACCCAAACCACATTGGATCCCGATGCATTCATCTGGCCGAACGTGTGATAGGTGATCTCAAGGGAAGGCAATACAGAACCGCTTTCCAGCTCAAACGGCTGCTGGTATATAAATCGATGCAACATGACTGCAAAGTAAACGCTCACACCGTTACCTTTGTAACAAAATAAAAAAATCAGTTCTCAATGGTCACAATCGACATAATTCGCGAATCGGGCGATTTTGGATTTGAAGCAAAAGATGCATACGGACATGTTGTCAGGATCGATACCAGTCCTGAAACAGGTGGTACCAATTATGGAGTGAGACCCATGCAATTATTGCTTATGGGATTAGGCGGATGCAGTGGTATTGACGTGGTGAGTATCCTTAAAAAGCAACGCCAGGAAATCCTGCATTTCTCCATGCATATTGAAGCAGAAAGGGAAACCGGCAAAGAACCCGCCCTCTGGAGCGCAGCTACCATTGTTTTTACCCTGGGCGGCTCGGTTGAACTGGATAAAGCCAGGAGGGCAGCCCAGTTATCCATGGAAAAATATTGTTCCGTTGCTGAAACCCTTCGCCGCGCCGGATGCCAGGTGAGCTGGGATGTCAGGATACAGTAACCACCTGCCGTTCCCACATAGGTACCTCTGTTCAAACCCATAACAGCTATCATTCATGGATCCAATATCTAAAGCCATACGCACCCAGGTTGACCGCACTAACGAAATGGAACACTCGCAGCCTTTGTTCCTGACCAGTAGCTTTTGTTTCAACAATGCTGAAGAAATGCGTGCGGCCTTTGCAGACGAAACCGATGACAATATCTACAGCCGGTTCAGCAACCCCAACGTTCAGGAGTTTGTGGCCCGCATGTGCGCATTGGAAGGTATGGAAGCCGGGTTTGCTACTGCTTCCGGAATGAGTGCCATCTTTGCATCTTTCATGAGCTTCCTCAAACAGGGAGATCATCTGTTGAGCTGCCGGAATATTTTTGGCAGCACCCATACCGTCATCACCAAATACCTGTCACGATACGGCATCAGCCATTCTTATGCAGATGCCAATGACGTTTCCTCCTGGGAACAGCTTATCAGGCCGGAAACTAAAATGATTTACCTGGAAACCCCCACCAACCCTGCCCTGGAGGTTATTGACCTGGAGGCGGTGGGAAAGCTCGCCCAAAAACATGGCATCCTGTTGAACGTGGATAATTGCTTCGCAACCCCCATCGCTCAACGGCCCGCAGATTTCGGGGCCGACCTGGTCATCCATTCCGCTACCAAATGGCTGGATGGGCAGGGCCGGGTAATGGGTGGAATTGTACTGGGTAAACAATCGCTGATCAAAGAAGTATACCAATTCTGCCGGAGTACAGGCCCCTCTCTTTCTCCCTTTAATGCCTGGGTTTTGAGTAAAAGCCTGGAAACCCTGGAAGTGCGCATGGAAAGACATGCCGCTAACGCCCTGCATCTTGCAGAACAACTTTCCGGCCACCCAGGCATCAACTGGGTCAAATACCCACTCCTTCCCGGCCATCCGCAATATTCCATTGCAAAGGCCCAAATGAAAAACGGGGGTGGCGTCCTTTGTTTTGAACTGAAAGGGGGCCTGGATGCAGGCCGCAATTTCCTGAACGCCCTTCGTATGCTTTCCCTTACTGCCAACCTCGGTGACACCCGCAGCATTGCCTCTCATCCCGCCAGTACCACGCACGCAAAATTAACCGAAGAGGAACGGAATGCAACCGGCATCACACCTGGATTGATTCGTATTTCAGCCGGACTCGAAAGCAGGCAGGACATTCTGGATGATATCCTGCAAGCCCTGGACAAATGCTGACTTCAGGATAACCCTAATTCAAAATGCCTTTCAGGAATCTCTACATCCAGGAAGCCTTTATGAATCAACCTTTGCTTGAACTGGGTCTGCACATCGTATTCACCATGCACCAGGAATAACTTTTTGACGTCCCGCGGACTTTGGCATGACAACCATTGACTCAGGTCTTCATAATCCCCATGCGCACTCATGCTGCGGATAGACCCGACCTCTGCATGTACTTCATGCTCCACACCAAAAATGGAGACCTCCTTATTGCCGGCCATAAGTCTTCCACCCAGGGAACGGGGTTCACAGTAACCCACTAACAGGATCCCGTTCCGGCTGTTTTCAATATTGTTGAAGATATGGTGCTTCACCCTGCCCGCTTCCGCCATTCCACTGGCGGAGATGATCACACAGGGCTCATTGCGGAAATTCAGGAGCTTGGATTCATCTACAGACCGTACATATTTTAGCCCGTTGAAATGAAAGGGATCTGAATCGTTCTTCAAAATATTCTGAATGGTACGGTTGAAATATTGGGGATAGCGTTTAACCAATTCCGTTGCCTGTATGCTGAGTGGACTATCCAGGAAATAATCCAGTTCCGGCAGCCTCCGTTCCACTTCCAGCTGGTTGAGCGAATACAGGATCTCCTGCGTTCTGCCTACACTGAATGCCGGAATGATCAGCTTTCCCCTCTTCTGGACGCAAATTTTTTCAATCCACTGCAGCAGTTGGTCCGGCGTGGTGGTATGCAGGTCGTGAAGACTGTTTCCATAAGTGGATTCCAGAATGATGTAATCTGCCTGCGGAAAGGTGTCTGGCGACCGGAGTATGATGTCGCGGTAGCGGCCCACATCCCCACTGAATGTTACCTGTTCGGTTCTCCCCCCCTCCGTGATTCTCAAATGCACTGCAGCGCTGCCAATAATATGCCCCACGTCGGTGAACTTGAGCTGTATGTCATCATCTATCCGGAACCAGTCGCCGTACTCCACCGGCCTGAAAAGGCTGAAGCAGGCTTTGGCATCTTCCAGGGTGTAGAGCGGTTTAAGAAATGGCTGGCCGGAAGAGGCTCGCTTTTTATTTATATACTTTACATCGTCCTCCTGTATCTCGGCCGAATCCTCTAAAAGTATTAAACACAGATCCTTCGTTGCCGGGGTACAAAAGATGGGGCCGGAAAATCCATCCTTAACCAGCTTGGGAATAAGCCCGGAATGATCAATATGCCCGTGGGATAAAACCAGGTAATTGACTTCACCGGGATCAAATCCCCATTCCCGGTTAAGGAGATCGGTCTCCTTTCCCATACCCTGGAACATACCACAATCCAGCAATACCTTTTTGCCGTTCTTAAGTGTCAGTAGGTGTTTGGAACCCGTAACGGTCCTGGCAGCACCATGGAATCCGATCTTCATATACTTTTAGATTTATAAGACCATGTGATCAAAAATTCTGCCACCACCTCACCTTTTTCATTGGTCCCGGTAGAGCGGGTAATTAGTTGCCGGGACTCACCTGAATGAATGGCCATCTCAATAGCTTCTTTTATCCTTTCACCATCCTGGCAGGAAAAAGTGGTTATTCCGGTAGCTTTTTTAAAATAGGATGCTTCCAGCCCTGTAACCAGCATGGATACCCCAGGTTTACGTTTATAGATATACGCCATCGAAAGAATACCGGTACTCATTTCTGCAGCCATGGCAAGGCAGGCGAAATAGGTTGACCGGAACGGATTTTTGGTAAACCATTTGAAAGGTACCGATACCTGGCAGTTCCCCTCATCAACAGCCACCAGTCTCACACCCGAAAAATAGGCTGACGGCAGGTTCTTTAACAGGAATAGTTTGAATTGCAGCGGGTTTCTGATCAATTCAAAATATGTTGCAGGACCTGGCATATCTCCAAGTTAATGAATAAACGTAAAAAACCGCACACAAGGTGCGGTTTTGGTCATCACCGGTACGGTAAGATGCAACGGACCAGCATCATTGGACAATAAATGGAGCAACGATTTCCAGGACCTGGTCTTTTGTCAAGCCCTCATCAAAGGCTTCGGAGGCAGCATCGGCAGTTATATCCTGCCCGTTTATTCCAACAATATTAATTCCAGCCTGTGTGGTCAGTTCTTCGCCATCATAACTGGCTTGTACAACCGCACCTATACCCGATTCTTTCCCGGTGATCCAGGGCTTCACATCCCCAAAACCGTTTGCCTTTCTCATCTGACGGATATGGGAGGCGTGGCGGGCTTCCACAGAATGGATATTGAGCGCAGCGGTAAGCAGGTCACCACCCTGCACCAGTTCACCCGCCCTGCCCTTGTAAGCCCGTACACCAGTGTCTTCAAAGGTTTGGGCTACTGCCAGAAATGTTGCGTAACTGGTGAAAACATCCGGGAACGTATTGCCCGCCGTAAAATCAAAATCCGGTTCATCCACAGGAGCACCACCCGAACTCATGATAGCTGTTTTCAGGAAACTGACATGCGCCGTTTCATGGTTTCCGATGGTGGCGATCGCTGCTGTGGGAGCTCCCGGCGGTATTAAAGCTGCCCCACGTTCCATGGCCTCCCGGTAAAAGGCCGCCTCCAGGTATTCCAGGGTCAGTGCATAGTTGAGTATTTCCAATACCACCTGCGAATTGGGTGATTGTGCATACGCTTTTTTGAAAACAGATCCCACAAAAACCGGTAGTGCAGCCAGGGATAGTTTTGCCCCCATCCCTGCCAGGCTTTTCATGATGGTACGGCGGGTACTCACCCGCTCCTGGAATTCCGGATCAGTTTCCTGTATGGCTGTCAGAATATGGTTAAAATTCATGTCTTATAATTTTATGGATGAAAAATATTATTGTGGCAGGTTGCTTCCGTTGACCCTGGTTTTCAAAAACGCGGACGCAGCTACCAGCACCTCTGCCGGCTTGCGGCTGGTATCCAGCCCGTTGTTGTCTACCACGGTTGAATCCGCAAAGCTGCCGTTACTGATCAGATCGCGGATATATGCCGCATGCCGTGCTTCCACAGAAACAATTTTTCCAGCCAACACCAGGTAATCGGGTGATTGTATCAACTTACCGGCACCATTATACGCTGAAACTCCAAGGTCTTCAAAGGTCTTTGCCGCCCCCAGTACACTGCTGCGTTCACTGAAATTGATAGCGCTGAAATCAAACTCCAGCGATTTAATAGCCGCACTGCCCAGTGCATTTTTGAAAAACTCCCGGTGCGCGATCTCATGATCCCGGATATCTGCCAGTAATGCTTGCTCGCCCGCTGAAATACCCGCGTAAGGCGCAGCGCTTACCATCGTGTAGAATGCCGCTTCCAACTGTTCCAGCGCATAGGCATAATTGAGGATTCCAATGTCACCGGACCCCAGGTCTACAACACCGGGTTGCATTGGGGTGTCATTGTTCTTATTACAGGCGGCTCCCATTACTATGATGCCCGCCGCCGTGCCTGCATTGCTAAGGAATCGCCTCCTGGAGTACGATTCAGTGTGTTTTTGATACATACTTTTTGATTTAATGGTTAATGGCTTTGACCAGCCATCTCAACGGAAAATCCAGGAACAGATACGAAGAGCCGGTTCGTCTGGATTTACCCCGGCAAAAAAAAACCGGGCATCGCTGCCCGGTTTCATATCTATCACATACTATTTTATATTACCTCCACCTGGTTGCGCAACAGGTCGTCTATGGTATCCCGCTTCCTTACCAGGTAAGATGTGCCATCCAGGATCATCACCTCGGCCGGCTTGAATCTTGAATTGAAGTTGGAGGACATCTCAAAACCATATGCACCGGCATTGTAAAACACCAGGTAATCTCCCTCCCTCACTTCGTTCAGGGTCCTGTCCCAGGCAAACGTATCGGTTTCACAAATATTTCCCACTACTGTGTATATACGCTCACTGCCGTTGGGGTTCGAGATGTTCTTGATCCGGTGATACGCATCATAGAACATGGGCCGGATGAGATGGTTAAAGCCGCTGTTCACCCCTACAAATACAGTGGCCGTAGTCTGCTTGATCACATTGGCTTTCACCACAAAATAGCCCGATTCGCTTACCAGGTACTTCCCGGGCTCAAACCACACTTCCAGGTCTTTACCCGTTTCCTTACGGTAATTGTTAAACGCTTCGGTTACTTTTTGTCCCAGTAATTCGATATCCGTCTGTACATCTCCATCCTGGTAAGGCACTTTAAAACCACTGCCCAGGTCAATGAAACTGATACCAGGAAAATGGGTGGCCAGTTCAAACATCACTTCCAGTCCCTGGAGAAATACGTTTACATCCTTGATATCACTTCCCGTATGCATATGGATGCCCGCCACATGCAAGCCGGTGGTCTTTACCACCCGTTCAATATGGCGCATCTGGTGGATGGATATCCCGAATTTACTGTCGATATGTCCCGTTGATATTTTGTAATTACCCCCGCCCATGATGTGCGGGTTGAAGCGGATACAGATGGGATAGGTGCCGCCGTATTTGGTACCGAATTGTTCCAGGATCGAGATGTTATCTATGTTCAGGTTTACGCCCAATTGCTTGCCTTCATCTATTTCGGCAAAATCAACGCAATTAGGCGTGAACAGGATCCTGTCCGGTGTAAATCCCGCCCGGAGGCCCAGCTTCACTTCGTTGATACTCACACAGTCCAGCGACGCGCCGATGGACTGGATATACTTCAGGATGTTGATATTACTTAAGGCTTTGCAGGCATAAAAGAATCGCGCATTGCAATTGCTGAAAGCAGCGCTTAACTTCTGGTATTGCTCACTGATCTGGTTGGCGTTGTACACATAAAGGGGCGTACCATATTCCTGTGCTAATTGCACCAGGTATTCATTCGATAAATAAGACATATCGGGATTTTGCTTGCGAATGGGCGAATATACATCGCAAATGCTGAATTTTCAGCAGAAACAGCGGATTGGCTGTCGTCAGGATTCGGGCAACTCATCCGCAGCAGGATCGGCGGCACCGCCTTCCTCGTCCTCATCTGTGCGGGGTGCATCATCTGCACCTGGCTCCTCTTCTGCCTGCGGCGTTTCCGCAGTTTCTGCTTCTTCTTGGGATTCATTTACTGCCAGCGATTCCAGCAGTTCGCCGCTTTCACTCACCAGCAATAAGGAATTGGGGTCTTCCAGCGTATCCACCAGGGTATCGGTTTCCTGTTCATCATCCCCGTTGGCCACATGCAGGTTATGGTTACCAACCAGGGTGGGCTCCACTACCTGTTCCGCCAGCACTTCCTTGATCCGGGGCAGGTCCTCCGGACCATTCAATCCAAAATAATCCATAAAGGATCGGGAAGTGGTATACACCAGCGGCTTTCCGGGCAGTTCCTCGCTGCGGCCGCTGATAATGATCAGTTCCTTTTCCAATAATTTCTGAATGCTGTAGTCCGCACTCACCCCTCGTATGGCCTCAATTTCCGATTTGGTGATCGGCTGCTTGTAGGCTATGATGGCAAGGGTTTCCATGGCAGCGGCACTCAGCCGCTTCAGGAATTTATCCCCGTTGGGCTGCGCCACCGTTTTATGATATTCCTTCTTGGTCAGAAACTGGAAACCACCCCCGCTGAACCGGAGTTCAAAAGGATAGAATTCAGATTGGTACTTTTCCACGATGCCTTCAATACCTGCTTCCACCTGCTCCAGGGTAATCTTATCTTCCATGAAGCCAAAGGCCTGGTTGATGAGATCGGTCAGTTCCAAGGCCCCCAGCGGCTTCTCACTCGCAAAGATCAGGGCTTCTATATGTGGTATGATATGTCCGATTTCCATAGTGTTGTCTTTGAATGATCTTACGTCACAATTAACCTGCAATCAATATGCCGCAAGCTTCTATTTATTTCCTTAAACGGGAAATGGAGTTTTGCACAATGTGGAAAAGGCCCCGGGGACCCTAAACATTAAAAAAAGCGACCATAACTGGTCGCTCTGTTTATTGCTTAAAATCCCGTTGAGTCCGGAAACTTTCCTGGCTGCTTATCCCTGCAGTGCCGCTGCTCCACTAACGATCTCCGTAAGTTCCGTGGTAATGGCCGCCTGGCGGGCACGGTTATAACTGATACGAAGACTGCGCAGCAATTCATTGGCATTTTCAGAGGCCTTATCCATGGCAGTCATACGCGCCCCATGTTCTGATGCATGCGCATCCAGGACTGCTTTATACAACTGGGTGTTCAGGATCTTCGGCATCAGCTCCGCGATCAGTTCTTCCTTATTAGGCTCAAAAATGAAATCACTCTTTTTGACCTTACCGGTTTGCTGCACTTTGGGTATCGGCAGGAAACGCTCCACCACAAAACGCTGGGTGGCCGCATTCTTAAATTCACTGTAAACGATCTCCACCACGTCAAACTGCTTCGCCTGGAATGCCTTTACCGCCGCCTGGGCGCAAGCCTGCACCGTTTCAAACCGCAGGTCGAGGAAGATATCCTTGAAAGCCGCATCTACATTATAGTTGGCTTTTTGCAAAGACTCATAGCCTTTTTTACCGATATTCCAGATCGTAACATTGCCCTGACCGAATTGAGTAGCGTATTTCTCAGCGATGGCAGACTTGGCCGCTTTGATGATATTGGCATTGTAGGCCCCGGCCAGTCCACGGTCACTTGTGATCACGATGAGCAACACCTTTTCCACCGGGCGCTCGGTTGCCAGGGCACCCCCCAGCTCACCTTCCGTATTGCTGACGATATTGCTGAGCATCTCCTGCAATTTGTTGGCATAAGGACGCATCTGGATGATGGCATCCTGTGCACGCCGCAGTTTGGCCGCGCTAACCATTTTCATGGCCTTGGTAATCTGCTGGGTACTTTGAACCGATTTGATCCTGTTACGGACTTCTTTTAGTGCTCCTGACATGGATGGTCTTTTTTAACAATATGGGCGGGAAACGACCCGTCCGAATTTGGCCGCAAAGGTATATGAAAACCACTGATTATGGAACAAACATCGGCTGAAAACAGGAAAAAGACCTTTAGAAATACAAGCTGCAAACCGTACCTTTGCCTCCCTGTCAATTTGACCGGAAAGGATTTGTAGCATTGAAATTGACAGGGTTATCACTTATTCCAAAAGTCAATACACCAAACATGTTAGGTTTTATACAGAAGTTATTCGGGGGTAGTAAATCTGAAAAGGACGTCAAAACCATCCTCCCGATTGTAGAAAAAATTAACGAGAACTTCCGCGCTTACCAATCTCTCTCCAATGACCAGCTTCGTTCCAAAACCGCAGCTTTCCGCCAGCGCATCCAGGATCACCTGAAAGATATCAACCAGGAGATCAGCCGGATGTCGGCTGAAGCCGAAGCGCTTTCTTTCAACGACTTCACCGGCAAAGATCAAATTTACCAGGAAGTGGATAAACTGAAAAAGAAGCGCAACGAGCAGATCGAAGAGATCCTTAAGGAAATTGCTCCCGAAGCTTTTGCGGTGGTCAAAGAGACCGGCCGCAGGTTCAAGGAAAATGAAACCATCACCTCCACGGCTACTGACCTGGACCGCACACTGGCCGTCACCAAAGACTATATTACCATCGAAGGCGACCAATGCATGTTCCGGAATACCTGGACCGCCGGCGGCGGGTCCGTTACCTGGAACATGGTTCATTACGATGTTCAGCTCATCGGCGGATACGTTTTGCATACGGGTAAGATTTCCGAAATGGCTACCGGTGAAGGTAAAACGCTGGTATCAACCCTGCCGGCTTACCTGAACGCCCTGGCCGGAGAAGGAGTACACATCGTTACCGTGAACGATTACCTCGCCCGGCGTGACTCCGAATGGAACGGCCCTATCTTCGAATGGCTGGGCCTCACCGTGGATTGTATCGACAAACACCAGCCCAACAGCGAAGAACGCCGCAAAGCCTATCACGCAGACATCACCTACGGTACCAATAATGAATTCGGTTTCGATTACCTGCGGGATAATATGGTGCACAGCCCCGAGGAAATGGTACAGCGCAAACACCATTTTGCCATGGTGGATGAGGTGGACTCGGTATTGATTGACGATGCCAGGACTCCCCTGATCATCTCCGGCCCCGTACCCCGCGGCGAAGAGCAGCAATACCACCTGCTGAAACCCCGGGTGCAGCAGCTGGTGGAAGCCCAGAAACAAGTGGTCAACAAATTCCTGATCGACGCCCGGAAAAAAATGGCGGAAGGGAACGATGACCCCAAAGACGGAGGCCTCTCACTCATGCGCGCCTATCGCGGCCTGCCCAAAAGCAGCGCCCTCATCAAATTCCTGAGCGAACCCGGCATCCGGGTAAAACTCCAGAAATCGGAGAACTATTACCTGGCCGACCAGCAAAAAGAAATGCCCAAAGTGGATGCCGAACTTTTCTTCTATATAGACGAAAAGAACAATTCAGTAGATCTCACCGACCGCGGTATCCAGATGATCACCAAATCCGGGGAAGACCCCGATTTCTTTGTATTACCCGACATCAGCGTGAAGCTGGGCGAAATTGAGACCAGCAGCGCTTCCGCAGAAGAAAAACTGCATGCCAAAGAAGCCCTGCTGAATGAATACACCCTGAAGGCCGACCGCATTCATACCATCCACCAATTACTGAAATCCTACACCTTATTTGACAAGGACGTGGAATATGTGGTGATTGAAGGGCAGGTTAAGATCGTAGACGAACAAACCGGCCGTATCATGGAAGGCCGCCGTTATTCCGACGGTTTGCACCAGGCCATTGAAGCGAAAGAAAATGTAAAAATTGAGGCGGCCACACAGACCTATGCCACCATTACCCTGCAGAACTATTTCCGGATGTACCACAAACTGGCGGGTATGACCGGAACAGCCGAAACAGAAGCAGCAGAACTTTGGGACATTTACAAGCTGGATGTGGTGAACATCCCCACCAATGTTTCCGTGATACGAAAAGACCAGCAGGACCTGGTGTATAAGACCAAGCGGGAGAAATATGCGGCCGTTATCGAAGAGATCGAACAACTGCGTAATGCAGGTCGCCCGGTGCTGGTAGGTACCACTTCCGTGGAAGTGAGTGAATTGCTCAGCCGCATGCTGCAGGTTAAAAAGATACCGCACAATGTACTCAACGCCAAGCAACACGCCCGGGAAGCTCAGGTGGTTGCCGAAGCGGGATTTGCAGGCGCTGTAACCATCGCCACCAATATGGCCGGACGGGGTACCGATATCAAGCTGGGCCCCGGGGTCAAAGAATCCGGGGGACTGGCCATTATAGGCACCGAGCGGCATGAAAGTCGCCGCGTAGACCGCCAGCTCCGCGGACGCGCCGGTCGCCAGGGAGATCCCGGTACCTCGCAGTTCTATGTTTCCATGGAAGATGACCTGATGCGCATGTTCGGATCCGACCGCATCGCTTCCCTGATGGACCGCATGGGCTATAAGGAAGGTGAAGTCATCCAGCACAGCATGATCACCAAGAGTATTGAACGCGCCCAGAAAAAAGTAGAAGAAAACAACTTCGGTATCCGTAAGCGCCTGCTGGAATACGACGACGTCATGAACAAACAAAGGAATGTCGTTTACAAAAAACGCCAGCACGCCCTGTTTGGAGAACGACTGGCGCTGGACCTCGACAACGCGTTCTATTCCGTGGCCGAAGGATTGATCAGCTCTTTCAAAGAACAAGACGATTACGACGGACTGAAACTGGCTGCCATTGTGAATTTTGGAATCGATACCGGCATTACTGCCGATGAGTTCCGCAGCTCCAATGCCCAGACCCTGGCCGACAAACTGTATAACGAAGGCACCGCCAATTACCAGCGGAAAATGGATGCCCTGCGCCAACAGGCGGTACCGGTATTCCAAAACATCCGGAACACCCAGGGGCAGCACATCGAAAATGTGGTGGTTCCTTTTACAGATGGAAGGAAGGGCATCAGTGTTTTAAGCAACATGCAAAAAACACTGGATACCGATGGCAGGGAACTGGTCAATGCGGTGGAAAGAACCATCACCCTGGCACTTATTGACGATTCCTGGAAAGAGCACCTGCGCTCTATGGATGACCTGAAACAAAGCGTCCAGACAGCCTACCTGGAACAAAAGGATCCCCTCGTCATTTATAAGGTGGAAGCTTTTGAACTGTTCCGCAAAATGGACGGCGAGGTGAACCGGGAAATAGTCTCCTTCCTGAGCCATTCCGGCATTCCCATGGAAGCACAGCAGCCTGCTGAACGCATCATCCGGGAAGGGCATGAAGAGAAAACAGATATGAGCAAACTGCAGGTTAACAAGGAAGAAATTGATGCGAAAGGAGATGACTATGCCGCCAATCAGAACGACTATTTCGACCCCTCCTCTGGTCCCGCCGTACAGGAACCTATCCGGGTTGGACCCAAAGTGGGCCGCAACGATCCATGTCCCTGCGGTAGTGGTAAAAAATACAAGAACTGCCACGGGGCCGGACTCTGATAAAACAATTCCCTGATAGAAAGGTGCCCCTGTGGCACCTTTCTTTTTTATTATCTTCCCGCTATGAAAAAAATTACAACAGTTTTATTTCTGCTGATGGCCATGGGAAGCATGGCACAAAAAAAGTCAGGGGGTAAATGGATCCGCCTGTTTAACGGCAAGGACCTGAACGACTGGCAGGTCAAGATCAAGGATCATCCGCTGGGAGAAAATTTTGCCAATACCTTCCGGGTGGAGGATGGTGCTATTAAAGTCAGTTACGATGGCTACGACAGTTTTAAGGAACAATACGGTCACATTTTTTATAAGAAACCCTTTTCCTCTTACCTCCTGAGGATCCAATACCGTTTCACCGGTCAACAGGCCAAGGACGGTCCGGGTTGGGCCACCCGGAACAGCGGTGCGATGCTGCATTGTCAATCACCCGAAAGCATGCAAACCGACCAGGATTTCCCCATCTCCCTGGAAGCACAATTCCTGGGTGGGAATGGTAAGGACGAACGTTCTACCGGCAACCTGTGCACACCCGGAACCAATGTGGTCCTGAACAACAAGTTGTTTACCCCGCACTGTGTGAATTCCAGTTCCAAAACCTATCACGGTGATCAATGGGTGCAGGCCACTATCCTGGTCCTGGGCGATTCCATTATTCATCACATCATTGAAGGCGATACCGTGCTGACCTATACCGCTCCCCAGTACGACGGCAACGACAAGTGGGTCCGTCTGGCCGGCTTGAAAGGGGGAGACACCATAAAAGAAGGCTATATTTCCCTACAGGCAGAAAGCCACCCGGTAGAATTCCGTACCGTGGAATTGTTTGACCTGGCAAAGTACAGGAACAAACCCCGGAAGCTCCAAAAAGTAATCAACCGGCTTCGGGAGAATTGAATTAATTGATAATCAATATAATATCATTATTTGTTCTATTAAGGTACTATTCAACCTCTATTAAACGCCCTGTTTACAGGGGTTTTAGGCTTCCTGAATAGTACAGTAACAGAACTTTAATAGTTACTTAATACTTCCCAGGAACCCCGGGTAATGAAAAAAGGCCCCTCCGGAGTGGAGGTGGCCTCTTTTATATTCACCCTTTAATCTACAATGCCATCTTTTTACTTCTTCTGAAAATGGAGCACTTCACCGGAAGCGGTATTGTCGTCCTCCAACTCAATCAGGGAAGTGGTCAAACTTTTGATGACCCAGTCATTATTCAGTTCCAGCAGGTCGGCATCAGTGGTAACCAATACTATATCCAGCTTTTTTTTCCCATCATCGGTTCGGATGGCCCAGTCCCCGCTAACCGTTACTCCGGTTTTGGAAACATTCAGGTCACCATTGGAAGCAAACACAAACGTGTACCCCGTATAATGCGAAGTTTCGTCAATGTTGTCGTCCGTATACAAATGAACCACCCATCCGCCGTTCGTCAGGATGGCAGTGTCACTGGGCGCCCCATCGTCGTCCGAAGAACATGCCCCCAGGAATAAGAGGGATAAAATCCCTGCCAGGGAAAAAATAGTCCGGAGTCGCATACATTAATATTTATGTTTTAAATGTACGGCCCGAATGGTTGGATTATAGTGATAAGTATCACTTTAGAGGCGGGAGACATAAATATCTTCCCGGTGCTTTACCTCCGTGGTAAACGACATGCTGTTCCGGTACGGGTGACCTTTACCTGCTTTTTTCTGAATATCCCACTGGAGCAGGGTTATATCCCTGGGAACGGCGATGTGCTTTTCAAAACCGGAAGTGAAACTGCTGCTGTAAAGTACCGTGCCGTTGGATTTATCGCGCAGGATGATCTCACTGGGCAACCCCTCGGGATTGGCCACTTTAACCCGGAAGTAATAATAATCTTCGTCACTTCCATTAAAACTGACAATGGGCTGGTCGGCTGTAAGAGTGTCTGCCGCGCGGTAATTACCGGCTTTCAGCGTTGCGGGGGAAGCCAGAAGGCCCGAACCGCTACACAGCATGGAACAAAAAAGAAAGGACAGAATGCGGAATGAATGGTTTTGCCTCTTCATACAATAACATTTTAAGGTTAATAAATGCTTTTTGTACGGCAGCGCGTTAGCAGCAAACAACCTTTGTACGTTTCCATTTCATCAACAGCAGGCAAATCCAGGTTTTAGAGCGCTCAGTTCTTGATACAAAAATCAATATCAAGGTAACCCATTAATTTGAAATACCTGCATTTTTCTTTATGAAACTCAAAAAAACCAGGCATATTGCCTGGTTTTTTATCTTTTTTCAGCTAATGAGCCTTTTATTTCGCGTATTTCTGTTTATAACGCTCATATAGTTGTTTATGCTTATCTGTCAAGTCGATTAACCTTCCCTGGATAAAAGCATGTGTCAGCTGGCTGCTGCGCATGTCCAGGATGTCACCTTCACTGATGATAATATTGGCGTCTTTACCGGCCTCAATGGAGCCGGTCTTATCTGCCACCCCCAGTATGCGGGCGGGGTTCAGGGTAATTGCCTGGAGGGCCTGCTCTTTGGTAAGGCCATAGGCAGCGGCAGTACCGGCATTAAAAGGCAGGTTTCGTCCCCGGGTTTGGCCATCCTCATCATTGATGGCATACAACACGCCGGCCTGCTGGAGGGCTGCGGCCGTTTTATAAGGCTGGTCCACATCATCATCCTGCATGGTGGGCAGACTGTGCGGCTGGCTCAGGATCACGGAAACATTATGCGCCTTCAGCAGGGGGGCGATCTGGTAACTTTCGCTACCCCCCACAATCACCACATCCATCCCAAACTCTTTTACGAAATCAACAGCCACCAGCATCTCCTTTACGATATCACAATGGATGAACAGTTTCCGCGACCGGTCAAACAAACCCTTTACCGCTTCGTATTTCAGGTTGGTGCCGGAAGGCTTTGCGGTATTGAAGTAGGCCTGGGCCTCCCGGAAAAACGCTTTTACTTCCCCGATCTGTTCCATCCCGCGCTTCAGGGGGTCGGTCTGTGGTACCTGTCCCATGAACGCCGCAAACGGGTTGGGCCGGTTGATCAGGCTGGGCATCCGGAAATGGATGCCGTTTTCCATTTTATAGGCCGCATCCTCCCAGTTCCAGGCGTCCAGCTGCACCACAGAGGATGAACCGCTTACCAGCCCGCCCAATGGAACCACATGCGCCAGTAATATCCCATTACTGCGCAGGGTATTGATCACTTTGGAGTCCGTATTATAGGCCACTATCGACCGAATGCTGGGATTGATCTCTCCCAGTTCCCGGCTGTCTACAGTTGCCCGCACGCTGGGTACTTCCACCAGCCCTAGTTGCGAATTACTCAGTATCAGTCCCGGGTAAACCTGTTTACCCGTTGCGTCAAAAACTTTTACATCATCGGCCGGGATGGGAATATCCTTGCCGACCTTCTCGATGCGGCCATCCCTGACCTGAATGGTTACTCCCTCCAGCACTTGTCCATTACCGGTATGTACGGTACCATTTTTTATGAACAGCAATCCCTTTTGTTCTTTTGCGGGATACACCGTTTCCTGTGCCAGCGCCGATGAAACCAGCAGCATGCCACAGAGTATTTTGAATAGTAATGTCT
>CBFGLD010000031.1:0-21369 GCA_965649495.1 uncultured Flavihumibacter sp.
CCCTCCAGGTCTTCAAATTCGTGGTTCTTGTTGATGGCCATAATTTTTTCTTTGACGTTACATTGACGTTCGGACATATGTTCGGAGGACGTCCGAACATGATGTCCGGTCGTCGTCAGACACTTCCTATATAATCAAAAATATATCGTACAAAACCCGTTAGAAAAATACCTCCGAGGCAAAGCCACAGCGCCAGCTTCGGGTAAACAGGCAGTTGCAGCGGTTCAATAGGATGCTCGTTGGCATCCATGAACATCGCCTTCACAATGCGCAGGTAATAATACAGCGATACGATCATATTCAGGGCTGCGATCGTGATCAGTAGGTAATTTCCCTTGCCCGCCCCTGCCAGCAGCAGGAAAAACTTGCCGAAGAAACCCGCCGTGGGGGGAACCCCGGCCAGCGAAAACAAACCAATGGCCAGCACCCAGGATAATACCGGGTTGGTTTTATAGAATCCTTTATAATCGTTGATCTGCTCTCTGCCGGTGGTGGCGCTTACAAAGGATACCACTCCAAAGGCCGCCAGGTTGCTGAAAATGTAAACCAGCACGAAATAGATCACCGAACTGCTGCCCGCAACCGAACTGCCGCTGATACCCACCAAAATGAAACCCACCTGTGCAATAGAGGAGAAGGCCAGGAAACGTTTGAAATTGTCCTGCCGGATGGCAAACAGGTTACCGATCACGATGGTCAGTACCGATAAAAGGAATAACATATTGTACCAACTGCCGGCCAGGGGCTGGAACAGGTTATACAAGACCGATACCAATACAAACAGGACCGCACCTTTGGAGATCACGGACAGGTAGGAGGTCACCGCTACGGGAGCGCCTTCGTACACATCGGCTGTCCAAAGGTGAAAGGGTACGGCAGAGATCTTGAAGCCGAACCCGGCCAGCAGCAGGATGAAGCCGAACAATTCCAAAGGACTACCAGTGAGCGCGGCCCCCACTTCCGTAAAGTCAAGGCTGCCGGTGGCGCCGTAAAGCAGCGAAATTCCGAACAACAAAAGTCCGGAGGAGAAAGCGGAAGAAATGATCAGCTTCATGGCGGCTTCGGACGACTTCCTCTTCTCCAGGTCAAAATTGGCGATGGCCGCCAGCGGGATAGTGGATAATTCCAATCCCAGGTAGAACATCAGCAGGTTGCCCGCCGACAGCATGAAATACATGCCTAACAGGGTCGACAACAGCAGTATGTAGAATTCAGCCACATGCTTATGCGCTTTCAGCCAGCTGTAAGATTGCAGCGAAATAATCAGGGTACCAATATTCAGGATATTTTTCTCCAGGATGATGAGTGCATTACTCCGGAACATCCCGTTAAACAGGATGCCATCCTGCCCTCCCACGAAACCGGCTGCCAGGTTGATAACCAGCAATAGGTTCACCAGGTTGAGATACCTTTCATTGGTTACCTCGCTACTGATCTTCACTGTCAGGATCACAAATATGATGACCGTTAGTAGGATTTCCTGTTTGAGTAATAGCAGAATGTCGTTCATCGTTTGTGTTTTAGGGGAGGAATTTTGCCAGGATCAGGGTAGTGCCCGGTTTCACCAGGTCGTTCAGCCAGAAGGGTGCCAGGCCAATGGCGAGTATACCGGTTATTAAAAGGGCGGCCGCCAGTTTTTCATTCCACCGGGCATCACCTGCCGGCAGGTAGTTGCCGTTTGCCGGCCCCATGATGGCTTTGCCGGTTGCCCTTAGTATATACACCGCCGTTACCACAATGGACGCAACGGCCAGTATAGTAGCCAGGCGGTACCAGGGATCCGGATGTTGCCAGGAGCCCATGAATACGGTCATTTCGGCAACAAAGCCACTGAAGCCGGGCAGGCCCAGGGAAGAAAGGCCCGCAATTACGAAGATGGTAGAGATGAACGGCATGGTCTTCAGCAGGCCGCCCAGTTGTGCCACCTGACGGGTATGGGTCCTGCTGTAGATCATGCCGATGGCGGCGAAGAACAGGGCGGTCATCAGCCCGTGCGAGATCATCTGCATCACTGCCCCTATGACGGATGTCTGCGTCAGCATCCCTATGCCGAGCAGTACAAAACCCACATGGCTAACCGAAGAATAGGCGTTGATGTATTTGAGGTCGGTCTGCATCATGGTGGCAAAGGCGCCGTAGATAATGGCGATGGTGCTCAGCAGTATGATCACCCAGCTCCAGGCCTGCGCCCCTTCGGGCATCAGGAAGGTGGCCACCCGCAGGCAGCCATAACCGCCCAGCTTCATCGAAATGCCCGCCAGGAACATGGATGCTGCCGTTGGCGCTGATGCATGCCCGTCAGGAACCCAGGTATGGAAGGGGAAAAGGGCAGTGAAAATTCCAAAACCCAGGAACAGGAAGGGGAAAAAGAATTGCTGCACGGCAACGGGTATGTTCAGCGCCGACAGTTCCATCAGGTCAAAGGTATAGTTACTGCCATTTACGGAGCTGTTGAAATACAGTCCCGCCAGTCCAACAAACACCAGTGCCGATCCCGCCATCAGCATGAGTGCCAGCTTCATGCCGCTGTGTTCTTTTTTGCCACTGCCCCAGATGCCTATCAGCAGGAACTTGGGGATCACCGACACCTCCAGGAAAAAGAACATAGTGAAGATATCCAGGCTTAGAAAGAAGCCATAAGCCCCCAGGGCCAGGAAGATGAGCAGAAAGAAGAATTCACGCCCCTGCTTCTCCACGTTCCAGCTCATCAGCACCCCCGCCAGCACCACAAATGCCGTCATCAGGAGCATGGATACTGAAATGCCGTCCACCCCCAGGTGGTAGTGGATGTTCCAGGCGCTGAACCATACCTGCCGGACCTCGAACAGCATGGCTGCATTGTTTCCGGCGGCTCTTTCGTTCCAGTAGGCAGCCAGCAGCCAAAAGGTGAGCCCTAACTGGATAACGGAACCGGCCAGCGCCGCCAGCCTCGCATGTTTTACTTGCTTGCAGAAAAGGATGGCCATGGCCGTTAGCAGCGGAACGAAAAGGAATAATGTCAGGTTCATGTCCTTGTTTTTATTTCCACAGGTAAATGAATAATACAGACAGGGCAACAATGCCCCCGAAGAAATAGATGGCATATTCCTGCACCCGCCCGCTTTGCACCCACCGGATGGCTATAGACATCCGCGCCGTCAGGCTTGCCAGCAGGTTGACCGTTCCGTCCACGATGTTCCGGTCGATCCAGGCCGCCGGCCTTCCCACCAGGTTGAACAGGACCTTCTTCGTCAGGAACAGGTAGAGCTCATCCACGTAAAATTTATGGCGTGCCGCACGGTAAAATCCTCCCAGCGCCGCTGCCAGTTTATCGGGTTTTTCGTTGGGCGTTTTATACATCCAGCCTGCCAGTATGGTACCGGTTATTGCCAGCAATACGGGGGCGATGGAGAAGCCCAGGTTCATATGGGTTTCCATTGGCCGCCCATCTGCGGTTATATACGCTGAAAAAGGCAGCAAGCCGGCTACCAGGGTGGCAATGGCCAGGAATACCAGTGGCAGTTTCATGCTCATGGGGCCTTCGCCATGCCCATGCGCCTGCTCCTGTCCATGCCCCTGACCGTGAGCCGCTGCACCCGCCGGCGCATACTCCCGGTTCCAGAAAACGCGGAAGTAGAGCCGGAACATATAGAATGCGGTGAGCCCACCGGTTACCAGTGCCAGGAAATATATGGTCTTATCGGCATCATAGGCTGCCAGCAGGATCTCCTCCTTGCTGAAAAAACCGGCAAAGGGCGGGATGCCGGCTATGGCGAGGCAGGCGATCAGGAAGCTGGCATGCGTCACTGGAAGCAGCTTGCGCAATCCCCCCATATCCTGCATATCATTGCTGTGCACATAATGGATGATCATGCCGGCACCCAGGAACAGGAGCGATTTAAAAAAAGCATGGGTGAACAAATGGAACAGCGATGCCATATACCCTAACTGGTTGTCGCCCGTGGCAGGATCCAGCCCCAACGCAAACATCATATAGCCGATCTGGCTCATGGTGCTGTAGGCCAGCACCCGCTTGATATCGGTTTGGGTACAGGCGATCACCGCCGCAAACAGGGCGGATAGTATCCCGGTATAACGCACCAGCATAAGCGCCGATTCACTGAGCGAAAAGATGGGAAACAGTCGGGCTACCAAAAACACCCCGGCCACCACCATCGTGGCGGCATGGATCAGCGCGGAAACGGGAGTGGGGCCCTCCATCGCGTCCGGTAGCCAGATATGCAGGGGGAACATGGCCGACTTGCCCGCACCGCCCAAAAAGATCAGGGCCAGCGCCCAGGTCAGCGCCGATGCCCCCAGGAAAGTGGCCGATCCCATGGCCACCGACTGTGCTGACTGCGGGTCGGAGAGCCTCTCGATCAGCGTCCTGAAATCCAGGCTGTTACCATAATAGGAGAGTACCAGGATGCCCACCAGGAAGCCGAAATCCGCAAACCGCGTTACAATAAATGCTTTCTTGGCGGCAGCCACCGCGGTGGGCCTTTCGTAATAATAGCCGATCAGCAGGTAGGACGATACCCCTACCAGCTCCCAGAAAATATAGATCTGAAATATATTGGAGGAGAGTACCAGCCCCAGCATCGAAAAGGTGAACAATCCCAAAAATGCGTAATAGGTGGCAAACCGCTCTTCTCCTTTCATGTAACCCAGGCTGAACACGTGCACCATCAGCGATACCAGGGTCACTACCACCAGCATCATCACGGCAACCGGATCCAGCAGGATGCCCAGGTTGATCGTCAACTCTGAATAAAAGGGCAGCCAGTTGAATTGCACCGGTACCTGTGGGGCATACACACCATTGGTTAATCCATCCACCATAAAATATTGGTAGGCGGCATACACAGACAACAAGGTGGCCAATGCCAGGAACACGGTTCCCAACCAGCCGGCACTGGCTTTCAGGTATTTCCTTCCGAACAGCCCGAGTACCACAAATGAGGCCAGTGGCAGCAGGGGAATCGCTAATAGATAGGTGTATCCGGACATGACTTTAGTATTTCATTTCACGGGCATCTTCCACATCAATGGAATGATGGCTGCGGTATAGATTGATGATGATGGCTATGGCAACGGCGGCTTCCGCGGCGGCAATGGTAATGATGAATATGCTGAAAAAGATGCCACCCAGTTGCTCCGGCCACAGGTATTTGTTGAAGGCCACAAAGTTGATGTTCACACTGTTCAGGATCAGCTCTATCGACATCAGCAGGCTAATCAGGTTGCGCCGGGTGAACAGGCCATACATCCCGATAAAGAACAGGGCCGTGCTGACAAATAGTATATGGGTCAAGGGAACGCTGCTCATGATAGTACCTCCTTTTTGGCTGGTTGGATGGGTTCCGGTATGCTGGCCTTCTGGCCGGAATGTTGCTTTTTATCTGCCGGTAATTTCAGGGCGATGACAATACAACCAATCATGGCTGCCAGCAGCAGGATGCTTACTACCTCAAACGGTAATATATAACCGTGATCGGTAACACTCAGCATCTGCTCGCCAATATCGGCTACTCCAGCCTGAAAGGGTTGCACTTTGACCGCTTCCTGGAAACCGTGCTGGCGGATCAGGTTATAGCTGAAGGCAAATCCAAAGAGTACCGCCAGCACCCCGAAGACCTGCTGGATGGGGCGCGGCGCCGGCATCTGGCTGCCCGACCGCTGGGTCAGGAAAATGGAAAACAGTATCAGCACCACGATACCGCCCACATATACCACGATCTGCACCGCCGCAATGAATTCCACCTGCATCCAGAAATACAAAGCGGCTATACCTATCAGTGAGAAAAGGAGCCAGATGGCAGACCGGAAGATCTTCCGGCTGGTAACCGCCAGTATACCGGTTCCCAGTATAAAGGCTGCAATGGCATAAAAGATGATGGCTGCTGCGTTCATTCTACTCCCTCCCTTATTTTAGATCCTGGTTGATTGAGTTTCTTGGTGAGCTTGCTGCGGTCGTACACGCTGTGCTCAAAGTTCTGTGCCATGGTGATGGCGCCGGTGGGGCAAGCCTCCACGCAGAGGTTGCACATGGTGCATAACTCCAGGTGGTACACAAAGGTGTCCAGCGCTTTTTTCTTCTTGCCTTCCGGGCTCACATCAAATTTGGTGATGATCTTGATCGTGGCATTCGGGCAGGCCAGCTCGCAGGCCGTGCATCCCGTACAGGCATGCTCGTTATTCTCATCGTGCAGCATCACCACCTCTCCCCGGAAACGTTCGGGTAGTGCCAGCTGATCCCGGTTCTCGGGGTATTGCTGGGTGATGATCTCACCGGGACGAACAAAGTATTTGCCGGTGGTCTTCATTCCCGTCAGCAGGCTACGCACCGCCTGGTAAACATCCGATAAGTACTCTTTTATGAACATAAGGTCCGTTTGTTGATCAGAAATGCCATCCCATGATCGCCACCAGGGTGATGAACAGCAGGTTCAGCAAACTGATCGGTAATAGATATTTCCATTCCAGGTTCAGCAACTGGTCGATCCGCAGCCGGGGGAAGGTCCACCGGAACCACATGATCAGGAAGATCAGGAAGAACACCTTCCCAAAGAACCATACCGAAGACGGGATATAATCCATGATATGGTTGAAACCTTCCCAGTTGCCGATGTGCAGCGGCATCCAGCCACCCAGGAACAGCGTTGCCCCGATGGCACATACGATGAATATGTTGATGTATTCCGCCAGGAAAAAGAGGGCGAATTTCATCCCGGAATATTCGGTGTGAAAGCCTGCCGTCAGCTCCGATTCCGCCTCAGCCATGTCAAAGGGTGCGCGGTTGGTCTCGGCCGTTACCGCGATGATGAAGATCACGAAGGCTACCACCGCGGGCAGGTGTCCCTTGAACAACCACCAGCCGTCACGCTGCGATGCCACGATCTCCGAAAGCTGCAGGCTGCCCGTCAGCACTACAATAGACAGTACAGATAAGCCCGCCGATAATTCATAACTCACGATCTGCGCGCCGCTGCGCATGGCGCCCAGCAGGCTGTATTTGTTGTTGCTGGCCCAGCCCGCCATCAGGATGCCGATCACGGAAATGGAAGACACCGCTGAAATAAATAAGACACCGATATTGATATCCCAGATCTGGAAATTTTGTGCAAAGGGGATGGGTGCCAACAGCAGCATGGCCACGATCATCACCACGAAGGGTGCCAGGTTGAATAAAAACTTATCCGCCCCGTCTGGCGTAAGGCCCTCTTTCATGATCAGCTTCAGGGTGTCGGCAGTGGTCTGGAACATACCCTGTGGTCCCACGCGGTTGGGGCCCAGCCGGATCTGCATATGCGCTGCCACCTTTCGTTCCATCAGTACCAATACCAGTCCCAGTACCGCAAACAACGCTATGGCCAGCAGGATCACGATCAGGCTTTCAATGACCAGCACCCAGGTGGCATTGAAGTTGGCGTGTAACCATTGCTGTAAGGAATTTGTAAGGCCTTCTAAACTGAACATCTCAAAGTGTTTTAATTACCGGTCTATATCGGGTATCACCAGGTCAAGGGTTCCCATCATGGCCATCAGGTCGCCGATCTTGCTGCCCCGCGCCATATGGTCCAGTGCGGAAAGGTTGCTGAAGCCGGGCGAGCGGAACTTGATGCGGTAGGGGGTAGTGCCTCCCTCGCTCACGATGTATACACCCAGCTCCCCCCTGGCGGTTTCCACCCGGGTATAGAATTCTCCCTTGGGCAGTTTCAGCACCGCTTTGGTCTTGGCCTGGAAATCACCTTCGGGGATATTATCGATCAATTGTTCAATGATGCGGATGCTCTGGTGCATCTCCCGCACCCTTACCATATACCGGGCAAAAGAATCCCCCGCGGTTTCGGTGACTTCGTCAAATTGAAGCTGCCCGTAGATCTCGTAAGGATAGAGTTTCCGGATATCGGAATGTACGCCGCTGCCACGGGCTACCGGCCCGGTACAACCGAAAGAGACGGCATCCGCTGCGCTCAGCACCCCAACGCCTTTCATCCGGTTCTGGAAAATGATATTGCCGGTCACGAGTTCGTCGTACTCGTGTATCTTGGATTTGAACAACGTGATGAATTCTTTCACCCTCCGCTGGAAGTTGGGATGGATATCGTACATCACACCGCCGGGAACCATATAGTTCATTGTTAGGCGCGCCCCGCAGGTCTCTTCCATGATATCGTTGATGGTCTCCCTTTCGCGGAAGGCATAAAAGAAAGGCGTGAAAGCCCCCAGGTCCATGGCCATCGCACCCCACCACAATTCATGTGAGGCGATGCGGGTCA
Source organism: uncultured Flavihumibacter sp. (assembly GCA_965649495.1). Classification (GTDB taxonomy): domain Bacteria; phylum Bacteroidota; class Bacteroidia; order Chitinophagales; family Chitinophagaceae; genus Flavihumibacter. Next base: position 8,262 of record CBFGLD010000031.1, read on the forward strand.
GCTCATCCATCAGCACCCGGATCACCTGGGCGCGGGGTGGTATTTCCAGCTGTAACCCTTTCTCTACCGTTAAGGCACATGCGTGGTTGTTGATATGGCTGCTCAGGTAGTCCATCCTGCTGGTAACATAAATGAACTGGCGGTAGCTCAGGCTCTCGCACATCTTTTCAATGCTGCGGTGGATATATCCCAGGTGGGGCTCTACCTTTTGGATCGTTTCGCCGTTGAGGGTGATCACCAGGTGCAACACCCCGTGCGTGGCAGGGTGCTGTGGTCCGATATTGATCACCATTTCTCCGGTGCCGTCCAGCGCGCCTTCCACGGTAGAAGCGCTATTGTTGTTCAGGATCTGTGTTTCGGTGTACATGGGCGCGCTTTTAAAGTTTGATCATGTTTACCGGGTCCTCGAAATCTTTTCGCAAAGGGAAGCCCTCAAAATCATCGGTCAGGATCAGCCGCCGCAGGTCGGGGTGGCCGGTGAACCGCACACCGAATAATTCAAAGACCTCGCGCTCATGGAACTCTGCCGTGCGCCAGATGTCGGATACGGTATCAATGACAGGGTCGCTCCGGTCGAGGTTGACCTTTATCACCACCGTCTCACGGTGACCAGTAGCGGAAAGATGGTACACCATGGTAAGGTGGGTCTTCCAGTCGATACAGGTCAGGCAGAACAAATAGTCAAAGGCATGTTCCGACTGCCGCAGCGCTAAAGCCAGCTGCTTCCAGTCGGCCGCCTCCACCTGCACGTTCAGCCATTCGCCACTCTCCTCAAAAACGGCGGCGGGCACCACCTGGGTAATAAAATGCTTGAATGCTTCCGTTCTCATGGTACTGGTTTTTCTCCGCGGATCTGTTCGCGGGTCAGCCCGCTTTTGATCTTTTCCTGCAATGCTATCAACGCATGCAGCAGTGCTTCGGGACGCGGCGGGCAACCGGGAATGTAAACATCCACGGGTATCACGTGATCCGCTCCTTTCACCACGGAGTAGGTATTATAAAAAAAAGGACCACCACTGATGGCGCAGGCCCCCATCGCAACCACATACTTGGGATCGGCCATCTGGTCGTACAGCCGCTTCAGCACCGGCGCCATCTTGTTCACAATGGTGCCGGCAATGATGATCACGTCCGCCTGCCGCGGCGTGGCCCGGGCCACCTCAAATCCAAAGCGGCTGAAATCGTATTTGGAAGAAGCCACCGACATCATTTCGATGCCGCAGCAACTGGTGGCAAAGGTCAGCGGCCACAAGGAATTACTCCTCGCCCAGTTCACGATATCATTGAAACTGCTTACGATGATGCCGCCCCCGGGTAAAGGATGGACCTGCCCCGGAAAATCCTTATTGTTCTCCCTGATCTGTTCCCTTACATCCATTTTAACGCTCCTTTTTTGTGGGCATACAAAAAGCCCATGAATAATATATACAGGAATAGCAGTATTTCCACAAGAGCCACCCACCCGATCTTTTTCACTACTACCGCCCATGGATAGAGGAAAATAAGCTCCACATCAAAAATCAGGAAGATGAGGGCGAATAAATAATACCCAATATTGAACTGGTTCCAGGGGGAACCGGTGGTGGGGATGCCACATTCGTAAGCCTGTCCTTTCTGTGGATTGACAGAACCCTTTACCAACAGCTTCGCTATCAGTATGCCCCCGGCAGAAAATAATACGGCAGCCAGGGTCAGCGCAATCAATGAGACGGAACCCATAAGTCAGGTTTTTGGTAATATACCATTTTTAGGTCATACAATGGTCCAGGTTTTATCCCCTGACAAAATTCGTTGTAATGGTACCTTTCCTTTTTTCTCCTGCTGCAGGTGGATCTGTTCGGCCATATTCATTTCATAAGTGGGCCGCTCATCTGCATAGATCACACCAAAGGGCCGCGGGAAATGCACACCGTTGAAACTGGTGTCAAAAAACCGTGCGATCAGGTTGGCCTTGGTCTTGTCCTGCTCATCATGGATCCACAAAGAATCCAGGGAGATTTCCGGGTCCGCAAGGTCCACGATCACCGGTGTAAGCCCATCCAGCGCAATGCCCTTGTCATCATTGTTCCCGAAGACCAGCGGCTTGCCGTGCTCCAGTTGCAGCGCTTCCTCTTTCTTGGTTTCCTTATCTGAAAACGCAAAGAAGGCGCCGTCGTTGAACACCGGGCAGTTCTGGTACACTTCCACAAAAGAAGTGCCCTTGTGCTGGTGCGCCCGCTTTAATACCGCCTGCATGTGCTTGGGGTCACGGTCAAGGGTACGCGCTACAAAACTGGCTTTGGCTCCCAGGGCCAGCTCACTGGGGTTGAAGGGCTCTTCGATACTTCCGTAGGGACTGGTCTTGGTGATCTTCCCTTTTTCAGAAGTGGGGGAGTACTGCCCCTTGGTGAGTGAATAGATCTGGTTATTGAACATCAGGTAATTGATGTCGAAATTCTTGCGCATCAGGTGGATGAAATGGTTGCCGCCGATGGACATACTGTCACCATCACCCGAAATTACCCATACACTCAGCTCCGGCCTGGCCGCCTTCACCCCGGAGGCTATGGCTGCCGCCCGGCCGTGGATGCTGTGCATGCCATAGGTGTCCATATAATAGGTGAAGCGCGAGGAACACCCGATGCCCGAAATGAATACAAAATTCTCCTTCGGAACGCCCAGGTCGGGGAATACCGTCTGCACCTGCTTCAGGATGGAATAATCGCCGCAACCCGGGCACCACTTTACTTCCATCTCACTGGCAAAATCCTTGGCCGCTAAAGATGCCGGCTTTTCTAATCGTATCGTTTCCATGATCAGGCGTTTAAGAGTTCTAGCATTTTTTCTTTTAATTCCAGGGTCGTGAAGGGCTGTCCCTGCACTTTGGAAAAGCCCTGGGCCGGGATGAGATACTTCGCGCGGACCAGCTGCAGTAACTGCCCGCTGTTCATTTCCGGTACCAGCACTTTATCGTAGGCGTTCAATACCTCTCCCAGGTTTTTCGGGAAGGGGTTCAGATGATGCAGGTGTACATGGGCCACGCTGTGTCCTTCTTCCACCAGCTCTTTCACCGTAGTCTTGATGGCGCCGTGGGTGGATCCCCATCCCAATACCAGCAGCTTGCCGCTATCGGGCCCCGTGTCTGCTTTGGCCAGCGGAATGAAGTCGGCGATGGCCGCTATCTTAGCTGCCCGCAGGGCGGTCATCTTCTCGTGGTTGGCTGCCTCGTAACTCACATTACCCGTTTCATCCTGCTTCTCCAGTCCACCGATCCGGTGTTCCAGTCCCGCTGTACCCGGCTTGATCCAGGGCCGCACAAAGAACTCGTTGCGCTTATAGGGCAACACTTCTTCTTCGGCTGCAGGGGGCTCGGTCAGGAACTTCACCTGGATACTGCCCAGGTCTTCCGCGTCGGGAAAGCGCCAGGGCTCGGAGCCGTTGGCGATATACCCATCGCTCAGGAAGATCACCGGTGTCATATGCTCCACCGCAATTTTGCAGGCATCAAAGATGGTCTGGAAACAATCGGAGGGTGAGCTGGCTGCCACCACCGGCACCGGCGATTCGCCGTGCCTTCCGAACATCGCCATCAGCAGGTCACTCTGCTCGGTCTTGGTGGGCAAGCCCGTGGATGGCCCGCCCCGCTGCACATTCACCACCACCAGCGGGATCTCCAGCATGGTGGCCAGTCCCAGCGCTTCAGTCTTCAGGCTCATGCCCGGTCCGGATGTGGTGGTCACCGCCAGGCTGCCGCTGTAGGAGGCGCCGATGGCGGAGGCAATGCCTGCGATCTCGTCCTCGGCCTGGAAGGTCTTCACCCCGTTGGACTTGTATTTCGATAACTCGTGTAAGATGTCGGTGGCCGGCGTAATGGGATAGGAGCCGATGAACAGGGGCAGCCCGGATATTTCCGATGCTGCCAGCAAACCCACTGTCAGCGCGTGGTTGCCCGTGATGTTGCGGTAGGTGCCCGGGGGCAGTTTGGCCGGACCGATCCGGAACTGCGTGGTGAAGATCTCGGTGTTATCTCCATAGTTCCAGCCCGCCTGCAGCACCTTGATATTGGCTTCGGCGATCTCCGGCTTCTTCGCAAACTTTTCACTGATGAACTTAACCGTATGCTCCATGGGCTTGTCGAACATCCAGAACAAGAGTCCCAGCACAAACATATTTTTGGAGCGCTCCATTTCCTTGGTGCCCAGCCCCGAATCCACCAGGCATTCTTTGGTGAGCTTGGTGATGTCCACATTATGGAGCGTGTAATTGGCCAGGGTGCCGTCTTCCAGCGGGTTGGCGCCGGCAGGGTATTTGGCCAGTCCCAGGTTCTTGTTATCAAAACCCTGGGTATTGGCGATCACGATGCCGCCGCGTTTCAGCTTGGGCAGGTCCACTTTCAGGGCAGCAGCGTTCATGGCCACCAGCACATCGTAGTGGTCACCGGGAGTAAAGATCTCGCGGCTGCCGAAATGCACCTGGAAGCCCGAAACACCAGCCACCGTTCCTATCGGGGCCCTGATCTCGGAAGGATAGTCGGGGAAGGTGCTCAGGTCGTTGCCGTACAAGGCAGCCGTATCCGTAAACTGCATGCCGGTCAGTTGCATGCCATCCCCGGAGTCACCGGAAAACCGGACCACGATGTGATCCACTTCTTTTCTGTCAACGGCGCGGGGCCGCTGTTGTTCTATGGTATCCATATTACTGTTTTTCTATAATGCTCAGGGGTGCAGCGCTTCTTTTTTGGCCATCAGCTGCTCCACCGTTTCCTGGTAAACTTCATCGGGAACACAACAGTCCACCGGGCAAACACTGGCGCACTGCGGCTCTTCGTGGAAGCCCTGGCACTCCGTACACTTGTTGGGAACGATATAATAGGTGTCTTCCGACAATGCCGGGAAGCGCTGGTTCACATCCACCACGCTGCCATCCATCAATACATAGGTTCCGCTTACACTGGTTTTGTCTGTGATGGCCCACTGGGCGCCGCCTTCGTAGATCGCATTGTTGGGACATTCGGGTTCGCAGGCCCCGCAGTTGATGCATTCATCGGTGATCTTTAGTGCCATTTTTGCTGTTTTTAGGATCTTAGAATAATGCCCTAAAGTGACCAATGTTTGAACAGACAGCCCATGAGAAAAGTCAGCGGATTTTATGTTTTTACTCATAATGCTGCCTAATTTTCATTATCTTATAGGAAGATTAAACCCTCCACATGAAACCCCTGACCCTGTTAGCAGCACTGCTGGCCGCAACATCTCTCTGCGCCCAGGACAGTACCCTGCGCAGCATACCGGACACTATCCCAACCAGCAACCAGGAACAATATTACCCGCTCCAGCCCCGCTATTACGATTTTAAAGGATGGCTGTTTGTAGACAAGCGCCGCAGGATCCCTTTCCGCAGCCTTCAATTGCTGGACAATAACCGGGTGGAAGTGACCCTGGGGCATGGCTATTCCGAAACGATACTGGATACCGTCCACATTTTCCAGATCCGGCGCTTCCGTGCTATACGGAAGGGCGCTGCCAAAGGAGCCGCAGCAGGATTGGGAGGGGGTGGCCTGGTGGGCTACTGGGTGGGCAAGGAAATGTACGAATCCAATGAAGATGGAGGATCCCTGGGAGATTGGGAAAGCCTTAAAAGAAGCTTCCGGGTGGGAGGGGGCATAACGGTCACCTCTACTTTCATCGGAACCGTCATCGGTGGTATTTTTACTCCCCGCAATTTCAGGGTCGACGGCGATCCGGATAAATTTCTCTTTATGATCAACAAACTGGATGATGCTATGGAGGATTGGTAAAAACGGTCTCCTGCAAACGTTTTCACAGATCTTTTTGCCTGTCTGCTTTCAATAACGGATTTTTAGGGTCATACAGCAACAAAACCATGAAACGACCCATTATTATCCTGGCTGCCCTTTTTTGCCTGGCGCTGCCGGTATTGTCGCAACAGCACGGTACAACCGAAAACTGGACCAGCCTCTTCAACGGTAAAGACCTCACCGGCTGGAAGCAACTGAATGGCAAGGCCCGGTACGAAGTGAAAGACGGCGTCATCACAGGCACTACCGTGATGGATCAACCGAACTCTTTCCTGGCCACCGACAAGAACTACGACGACTTTATCCTGGAACTGGAATTCAAGGTAGACCCCCGCATGAATTCGGGTATCCAGTTCCGCAGTGAAAGCAAGGCCGATTACCAGAACGGTAAAGTCCACGGCTACCAGATGGAGATCGACCCCTCCGCAAGGGCCTGGAGCGGCGGCATCTACGACGAAGGCCGGCGCCTCTGGCTCTATACCCTCGAGTACAATGAGGCTGCTAAAAAAGCTTTCCGCAACAACGAGTGGAACCACTACCGCATTGAATGCATCGGTAATACCGTGCGCACCTGGGTCAACGGCATCCCCGCTGCCCACCTGGTGGATGACCTCAAAACCTCTGGCTTCATCGCCCTGCAGGTGCATTCCATCGGCAAACCCGAAGAGGCGGGGCGGCAGATCCACTGGCGTAATATCCGCATCCGGACCACCCAACTGCAACCCTCACCCGAAACGGGCATCTTTGTCGCCAACCTGCAACCCAACCAGTTAGCGGATGCTGAAAAAAAGAACGGCACCCGCCTGCTCTGGAATGGTAAGGATAGCCAGGGGTGGCGCGGCGCTTATAAGTCCACCTTCCCTGAAAAAGGCTGGAAGATCCACGACGGCATGCTCAGCGTGCTGCCCGCCGGCGGCGGTGAATCGGTCAACGGCGGTGATATCGTTACCGAAGAGCAGTTCGGCGCCTTTGAGCTGCAGTTCGAGTTCCGCCTCTCCGATGGCGCCAACAGCGGCGTGAAATATTTCGTGACCGAATCCGAAAAAAATACCGGCTCAGCCATCGGGCTTGAATACCAGGTGCTGGACGATGCCAAACACCCCGATGCCAAACAGGGGGTCGTGGGTAACCGAACCATCGCCTCCCTCTACGACCTCATCCCTTCCCTCAAACCGGGGCAGGCCATCAAAAAAACCGGGCAGTGGAACCGCGGCATGATCCGCGTGTACCCCGACAACCGCATTGAACATTTCCTCAACGGCTATAAGGTGGTGGAATACCAGCGCGGCACCCCCATCTATTATGCGCTGGTAGCCCGCAGCAAATACGCCAGCTGGCCCGGCTTCGGCATGGCGGAAAAGGGGCGGATCCTGTTGCAGGACCATGGCGACGCGGTGGATTTCAGGAGTATCAAAATCCGTAACCTTTAAACATCCACCATGGCATCCTTAACAGGTAAATCGATCATCGTCACCGGCGCTACCGGCATCCTGGGCGGCGCCTTTGTACAGGCCATCGCCGCCGCCGGCGCCGCCGTAGGGGTATTGGGAAGGAACGAACAGGTTGCCCGCGAACGGGTTGAAGGCATTAATCGTGGGGGTGGACAAGCCATTGCTCTGGTGGCTAACGTGCTGGCAGAACCGGAGTTGCTGGCGGCCAAAGAAAAGATGCTCCAGGCCTTCGGTAAAATCGATGGGCTGGTGAACGCCGCCGGTGGTAATATGCCGCAAGGCGTGGTGCTGCCCGACCAGGACATTTTTCAAATGAACCTGGCCGGACTGAAAGAAGTTATGGAACTTAACCTCTGGGGTACCCTGCTGCCCACCCAGGTATTTGGGGATGCGCTGGCCGCTGCCGAAACCGCCAGCATCGTCAACATCTCTTCCATGAACTCCAAGCGCGCCGTCACCCGCGTGCTGGGCTATAATATGGGAAAGGCGGCAGTGGATTGTTACACCCAGTGGTTCGCGGTGGAGCTGGCCAACCGCTACGGCGACAGGATCCGGATGAATGCGCTCACGCCGGGTTTCTTCCTCACCGAACAGAACAGGACCCTGCTCACCAACCCCGATGGCAGCCCTACCGCCCGCGGGCAGGCCATCCTCAACAATACCCCTTTCAAACGCTACGGCAAACCCGAAGAACTGACCGGTGCCCTGGTATGGCTGCTCAGCGATGAATCCCGCTTTGTGACCGGCTCGCAGGTAGTGGTAGACGGTGGCTTCTCCGTTTTCAGCGGCGTATAACAGGCATCAACAAGCGCATAAACGAACGTACAAATGGCAACAGGTAATCAGCAAAAACAACCCTACGGCCTGGAACAAACCATGCGCTGGTTCGGTCCGGCCGACCCGGTCAGTCTGCAAGACATCCGCCAGGCGGGCTGCACCGGTGTGGTGACCGCCCTGCACCACCTTCCCAACGGTGCGGTGTGGACGAAAGCCGAGATCCTCCAACGGAAACGTATGATCGAAGCAGCCGGCCTCACCTGGAGCGTGGTGGAGAGTGTTCCGGTTCACGAAAACATCAAGACCCGCACCGGCAAATACAGGACCTATATTGCCAACTACTGCCGCTCGGTCCGCAACCTCGGCGATTGCGGCATCCGCACCGTCACCTATAATTTCATGCCGGTGCTGGACTGGACCCGTACCGACCTGGCCTATACCGTGGCAGATGGCAGTAAGGCACTACGGTTTGAAAAAGCGGCTTTCATAGCTTTTGACCTGTTCCAGTTACAGCGGGCAGGGGCTGAAAAAGACTATGACCCGCAGGAAATACAACGAGCCACGCAGCGCTGGAATAAAATGACGGCAGCAGAAAAGCAACTGCTGCAGCGCAATATCATTGCCGGACTGCCCGGCAGCGAGGAGTCTTTCACCCTGGAACAGTTCCGCCAGGCCCTGGCACCCTATGCTAACCTGGACGCGCAAACGCTGCGCCGCCACCTAATCCTTTTCCTGCAGGAGGTGCTGCCCGCCGCGGAAGCCGCTGGTGTACGCATGGCCATCCACCCCGATGACCCGCCTTACCCCATCCTGGGCCTCCCGCGGGTGGTGAGTACCGCCGCCGATTTCAAAGCCCTGGTGAAAGCGCTGCCTTCCGCCAGCAACGGGCTCTGCTTTTGCACCGGCTCTTTCGGGGTGCGCCCCGATAACGACCTGCCCGCCATGGTCCGCCTGTTTGCTTCCCGGATCCATTTCTTCCACCTCCGCAATACCCGCCGCAACGAATGGGGCGATTTTTACGAAGACAACCACCTGGACGGGGATACCGATATGGTGGCGGTGATGCGCGAGATCGTACAGCTGCTCCAACGCCGCAAGACCACCATCCCCATGCGGCCCGACCACGGCCACCAGATGCTCGACGACCTCCACAAAAAGACCAATCCCGGTTACTCGGCCATCGGCAGGCTGCGGGGACTGGCAGAACTGCGCGGGCTGGAGCTCGGCCTCCGCTCTGCTTTCACTTGATTTCGGAAACAGTACTCACCAATAACGCTGACCAGTAAACGATTGTAAGATGCCACAACCTTTTATCCACCCCGCCTTCCTGCTGCAGAACAAGACGGCGGAAAAATTGTACCACAACCACGCTTCCGGGCTGCCGGTAGTGGACTATCACTGCCACCTGCCGCCGGCGGAAATCGCTGCCAACAAGCAGTTTCCCAACCTCACCGATATCTGGCTGCGCGGCGACCATTACAAGTGGAGGGCCATGCGGGCACTGGGAGTAAGCGAAGAATACATCACCGGCGCGGCCACTGATGAAGAAAAGTTCCACGCCTGGGCCGCCTGCGTACCCCAAACCCTGCGCAACCCGCTGTTTCACTGGACGCAGATGGAGCTGATGGATCCCTTCGGCATAGCCACCCTGCTGAACAAAGACAGCGCCGCCGCCGTTTACGCGCAAGGCAATGAACTGCTGGCCACGCCCGCTTTCAGCACCCAGGCATTGCTGCGTCATTTCAAAGTAGAGCTGGTAGGCACCACCGACGACCCCTGTGACGACCTCCACTTTCACCGGCAGCTCGCCGACCAGGGAACACCGTTCCAGGTGAGGCCGTCCTTTCGTCCCGACCCGGTCCTGAACTGTGCCAATAAACCCGCGTACCTCGACTATCTCTGGAAGCTGGAGCAGTGCAGCGGTGTCACCATAACGGGCATGCCTACCTTGTTGGAAGCCTTGCAGCGGCGGGTGGACTATTTCCATGAGCACGGCTGCCGCATTTCGGACCACGGGCTGGTAAATATGCCGCCGCTGCCCGAAGACCCGGCAGGGGTGGAGAACGATTTCGCCGCCTTCCTGCTCCATACCGATTTCCGGATGCCCGACCCCGCGGCGTTTGCGGGTTATGTATTACACCAGCTCTGCCGTATGTACTACGCCAAAGGCTGGGTGCAGCAGTTCCACCTGGGCGCCGTCCGCAACCTTAACAGCCGGCTGCTCCGCCTCCTGGGCGCTGATGCCGGCGTGGATGCCATCGGTGACGACCCCCAGGCCATCCGGCTGGCCCGCTTCCTGGATGCCCTGAACCAGGAAGACCGGCTGGCAAAGACCATCCTCTACAACCTCAACCCGGCCTTCAACGAAGTGTTTGCCGCCATCGCCGGCACCTTCAACGACGGCAGCAGCGCCGGTAAGATCCAGTTCGGCTCCGCCTGGTGGTTCCTCGACCAGAAAGACGGCATCGAAAAACAACTCAACACCCTCAGCAACCTGGGTGTGCTCAGCACCTTTGTGGGCATGACCACCGACAGCCGCAGTTTCCTCTCCTTCCCGCGGCACGACTATTTCCGCCGCATCCTCTGCAACCTGCTGGGAACCGATGTGGAGCGGGGACTGCTGCCGGCCGATGAAACCCTGCTGGGCAGCATCATCCGGAAGATCTGTTATACCAATGCCAAAGATTATTTCAGGGTATAGCCGGAACCTTCTTCCCGGCCTTTCGGGTCCGCATGCCGAAGAGGAAGCGCATCAGGGGAACCGGTTGAACCAGGTATTGGTACAGCAGCAACAGGGATCCGAAACTGACCCCTGCAAGTATCAGGAACTTCAGCCCGATGGGCAGGTTCCAGGAAACAATATAAAAACCCGCCGCCACAATAATGGTCTGGTGTAAAATATAAAAGGGGTATACGGCCGCATTCATATAATCCAGGAAGCGGTTGCGGAAGTTCAGGTGATGCCGGGCAAAACCTGCCAGGGCCAGCACCAGCAACCAAACGTGGAGGCTGTTGAGTATTCCGTAAACATACAGGGCGGTGTTTTGCTCTTTGGGCATTTCCAGCGCCCACCAGTAATTGACCAGCAGGTAAGCCGCGCAGCAGAGCGCTATGACCAGGTAACTATAACGGTAACGCTCACAGGTAGCCCAGAATTTCTCAGATCCGCCTAACAGGTATCCATATACTAAAAAAGTGAGGGAGGAAATAAAAAGGAACCAGTCATCCACCAGGTTCATCTGTTCGGGGTACTCCAGGTACAGGGAATGGTAGTACCAGGCAAAGGGCAAAAAAAGCAGGGCCAGCGGCAGGGGGGAACTCAGCCAGGTGGCCAGCCGGTCTTTCCAGCTTCGGATCACCCGCACCCGCAGCAAGGCAAACAGGGGCAGCAGCAGCAGGCTGAACACAAACAGGTATACCACGTACCACATATGGCTCCAGGTGAGGGAGCCGTCGGGGTAAGGCACCATTTCCCAGACAGAAGGATAAAAAGAAGCGTAACTGCCCTGGTATTGCCCACGTTGCAAGCGCTCGAAATAGACCTGCAGCGGGATGGTAAAGAACATCGCAAAAAGCAGGGGCACCAGCAATCGCTTCACCCTTTCCCAGGTAAAAGCAGCCAGCGAACGGCGGCGCAGGGAAAAGAAAATGCCCACGCCCGACACCAGGAACAACAGCGGCAGCCGCCATTGGTGCAGCCACCAGACCAGCCGGCTCAGTGCCACGGAGGTCCCGGGGTTTTTGATCTCCCAGCCAAAAACCACAAAGGGCATGGCGCAATGGAACAGGATCAGCAACAGGAAGGCCAGCACCCGCAGCCAGTCGAGATAGTGTTTCCGCTCCTGTTGATCACTCATTTACGTTTATTTATCAGGTGATACGCAGCAAATGCCGGAATGTTACTGCAATTCATAGTAATTTCAGGGAAACCAAATTGGAACAGCCATGGCAACCACAAAAGAATCTTTCAGTCTCAACGGCGAAGCCCTGCTCAACAAGGTTAAAGAGCTGATCCGCGAAGGCAATGTGCGCAAGATCATCATCCACGATTCCACGGGTAAGGAGCTGATGAGTTTTCCCCTGACCATCGGCGTGGTAGGTACCCTTTTTGCGCCCGTGCTGGCAGCCATCGGGGCCGTAGCCGCGCTGGTAGGTGAGTGCAGCATAACGGTGGAGCGCGACGAAGACAAGGAACAACCGAAATCCCCGGAGCCGGATAATCCCTAATAAGATCCCTTTTTTGTATATTCAGGAAACTTTATATATGAAAAAGGAAACAACGTCTCCCCATTTACAGGCTATTGCCCTTTTGTGTAACCAGCTGCCGGATTTCAACCGGCGCAGCACCGCTGACCAGTTGAATTTTTTGTACGAGATCGGGCTGCCGGCAGCGGATGCCTGGACCGTCTTAACCTGGTGGAAACGATTACAGGTCAACATACCTGGGCTGGCCGATATACTCACTACCGATTTCTGCTCCTTAGGCTGGCGGCCCAACGCCTATACCCCGGTCTTCTGGGGATACGAACATATTTCGCGTATCCCGGAAGTGATGGCCTTTACCCTCAACCCCGCTTTGTCAGACGCTGCCATCCAGCCTCCCCCGGTGGATATGCGGGTGTATTTCCCTTCCCTGGATGGCAGTCCCCAGCACGCGGAACTATTGAAAGACTGCGGTGCTTACCCCTTGGTACTGTTCATACACGGTCAGTGCGAAGAAAATCCCGGCTCCCATTACCTCCAGTGGCACCTGCTGCCCATGCAACTGGCACGCTGCGGGTACGTGGTGGTGGTGCCCAGCTATGGACTGACCCGTCCGTTCAGTGAGGAGCACCTGGACCTAAGTAAGTCCGTCTTAAACTGGATGCGTACTCAATGGCGGCACCGTCACCAGCTGGCGCCCGCATCCCAGACCGCACTTATCGGGCATTCCTATGGAGCGATCGTGGCGGGCAGGCTGGCCACGCAGGTTCCCTGCGCCGCTTACGTTTCGTTGAGCGGCGAATGGGTGGAAACCGTAGGAGGAGCCTTGCCACCCCCGCACCCGTTGGGTGCCCTGCAGGTGCCTGCTATGTTTATGTGG
>CBFGLD010000032.1:0-21163 GCA_965649495.1 uncultured Flavihumibacter sp.
CATGTTTTGTACGATGATACCTTACACGAACTGCGGAAGTTGTTGAAAGATCTGATGTATAATTTCCAGTTCCTGGATAAGACGGGCAGGGCCGGACCTTCCTTAATTGCACTATTACCTATAAGCGAAATTGATACACTCCAGTCAAGGTTAGGAGAGTACCAGGACATGGTGGTTCGCAATGCCCTGGTGCGGCAGCTTGCCCTGTTACCATCTCTCCGGATGGATACAGCGCTGGTGGAAAAATGGGTTACCGATGCGTTCCGCAAACAACAAGCCCTACGTCATCAGTTAGAAGGACTGGTACGTTCACTGCAACACTTTTTCCATCTGCATGCTTCTTGAACCTTTGATGAGCAGGTGAACGTCCTGCAATTGCTGTTGCAGGAACCATTGCCGTGCAGCTTCGCTGTCGGGCAATTGAATAAAGGGGTGGCGGATCTTCGCGAAATCACCGCCCACCAAAACGACGGCTTTCCAGTTATATGCCTGAATCAACGCAACCACCTCTTCGTGCTCCTGCAGGCTTTCCGCTCCCAGCTCAGCCATGGCGCCCAACATCAGTATTTTATGGGTGGCTTTCATCCGGGCAAAGTTCTCGATGGCCGCCTTCATGGAAGAGGGGTTGGCATTATAAGCATCCAGGATGATGTGGTTCCCGTCCCGGAGAATCATTTGCGATCTGCTGTTGGTGGGGGTATAACTTTCGATGGCGCTGCGGATCTCTTCGTCCATGACGCCGAAGAATTTACCGACGGTAACGGCTACAAGTACGTTGGGGAGGTTGTAATCACCTACCAATTGCGTATGTATCATACCGGTACCGGCTCCCTTGATGATATCGACGGAAAGAAAGGCCGTTTCGTCTTCGTTAGCTGTTGTTGCAGGTGCCAGCGCCTTTCCCACCAGGTCTGCTTCGTAAGCACCATAGGTCACCTGCTTTGCAATGCCGTTACTCATGCCGGGTAAGAAAGGGTCGTCGGCATACACAAAGGCGGTGCCCGCCGAGCTACGGAGATAATCAAACAATTCTCCTTTTCCCTTCCGGATACCTTCCACGCCTCCAAATCCTTCCAGGTGTGCTTTACCGATGTTCGTTATCAGCCCATGGGTAGGTTCCGTATAGATACAATACGATGCAATTTCTTTCTGGTGGTTGGCACCCATTTCCACCACAGCCATTTCGGCATCGAAGCCCACCCGTAACAGGGTAAGCGGGATGCCGATATGATTGTTCAGGTTGCCTTCGGTTGTGTATGTACGGTAGGTGGTGGATAGAACCGCATGTACCAGTTCCTTGGTGGTGGTTTTCCCGTTACTGCCGGTGATGGCAATAAACGGGATATTAAATTGCCTGCGGTGATGTTGCGCCAGCAGTTGCAGGGTGGTGAGTACGTCGTCTACCAGGATGGTGCGATCGTTCAGCAAGTATTCCGCCTCATCGATCACCGCATAGACAGCTCCGGCTTCCAGCGCCTGTGCGGCAAAGGTATTGCCATTGAAATGGGCTCCTTTCAGGGCGAAATAAAGATCGCCGTTTTTCAATTTGCGGGTATCGGTCTGAACCGAAGGATGGATCTTGAAGATCTCGTAGAGTTGGGAAATGGTCATGGGCAAATATAAAACTAAAAGGGCCCTCCGGCAGGAGGACCCTTTTATAAGGCTATCAAACTCAGTTATTTTTTGCGGCTGTTCTGCCTGCGGGCTTTGTAGTTGATACCGGTCTTGCGGCCGTTACCTTCTGGGCTGCCTACGCGGTCCATGGCGCAACGGAATCCAACGGTGCTGCTGGCAACATCTTCTTCCATGAAGCGGCGGGTTCCGGGGCTCAGCCAATAAGCGCGATCGTTCCAGCTACCACCCTTGATTACGCGGCTCTTGTCGCTGATCAGTGTGGTCTGGCCATAACCATAAGACACACCCTGCAGGATAGAGTCACCATCGAGGTAGTTGATCACATCCGCTTTCTGGTAGTTACGACGGTTCTTGCTTTCGTCGTCGGTCATCAGGCGATACTTGATACGACCCAGGCTGTCGCGCGTGGGCTTGTTCTCCACGCTGTCTACAGCAACAGTGGAAAATTTGTTGCCACGGTAGGGAGATACATCGTCAAAGTCGGCCAGTGACAGCGGGCGGTATACATCACCGGTCCACTCGTTCACGTTTCCACTCATATTATACAGACCGAAACCGTTGGGGTAGAAAGATTGTACCGGGGCGGTGTATACGGCACGGTCGTTAAGACCACCGGCAACACCCATGTTATCACCAGCACCGCGCTTGAAGTTGGCGAGGAAGGTACCCTGCCAGCTGCCGCGACGCGTATCACGCATACCGTTTACATTCTGGCTCCAGCTGTACACCTGCTTGTTGGTGATCAGTTCCTCACCGCGCTTGCCTTCTTTTTTAGATACCTGCGGGTTCTGGTTTACATAACCCAGGGCGGCATATTCCCACTCCGCTTCTGTTGGGAGGCGGTAGTTCGGCAACAGGATACCATCTTCGAAAGTAACCTGGGTCCGGGGAGTACCATTGGGATTCTTCAGCGTATTCTTCTTGGAGCGGGCAGCGGCACCAGGGGTAGCCTGGTATTCACCCATCAGGTAAGACTTGGTGTTGAAGTTCTCTTCACCGATACCGCTGATATTTTTTAATGATTTTTCGTTGATGAAACCACGCTTCATCAGTTCCAGTTCGTTTACCCGGTCAGACCTCCAGAGACAGAAGTCGTTGGCCTGCTTCCAGGTGACACCCACCACGGGGTAATAGTTATAAGAGGGGTGACGGAAATAATATTCCACCAGCGGCTCGTTGTATGCCAGCTCAGAACGCCATACCAGGGTATCCGGCAGGGCAGCGTTCCGTACCGCCTGGTAATCGTCTCCATCAAATACGGTATTGATCCAATACAGGTATTCGCGGTAGTGAACGTTAGCCACCTCGGTTTTATCAATATAAAAGGAGTTAACCGTAACGCGGCGGGGAGCATTGTTCCAGTCGCCCATCACGTCTTCTTCTGTAGCGCCCATGGTGAAAGTACCACCCTGAACGAATACCAGACCCGGTCCGGTCCGTTGTTCTTTTTCTTTAGAGACCTGGTAACCGCCCTGGTCTTTATCATTATAATTCCAACCGGTTACATCGGATTTTTCTTTTTTCTTGCTGAACAGCTTGCTGTTCTTACAAGACGCCACCATGGCGGCGCAGGATACAAGGATTGTTAAGGTCTTCCAGTTCATTTTGATAGCCATTTAAGCTGGGTTTTAGACAGTAATAACGGGCGACTGTCCCGTTTATTGTGCACATTTTCGAAAAGTAGATTGCGAATATAAACAGATTAAACCATCAATAGCCTTGCCAAAATCTTAAATCCCTTGCATATTCCCCTAATTTTACAGGTATATGGTTCGCGGACTTTCTTATTACCTGCTGATCCTTGTCCTGCTGGCCGCTCCGGCCCTTTCCGCGCAGCGTCATTACGCCCCGGCATCCGTGCTGGCGGAGGGGCAATGGTACCAATTGGCGATCCCCGAAACGGGAGTTTATGTACTCAGTTCCAACCAGGTCCGGCAGGCGGGATTTACCCTTCCCCTGCCTTCGGATGCGTTACGCATCTATGGCCGCAGTGGGAATATACCCGGCGAAGCAGCTGCCAGTTCCTACGAGGACGACCTCCGGGAAATTGCCCTGCAGGTGATGGATGGTGGGGACGGCCTGTTCCAGGAAGGCGATAGTCTTTTTTTCTATGCGGAAGGTCCGCATCCCTGGACCTGGGATACTGTTGCCAGCCTTTCCCGGCGGTATACCAATATCTATAGTGATACCGCATTTGTTTACCTCACCAGCGGATCAGGGGGGAAACGGATAGCCGCGGAAACGGTTCCGGCGGCAGCGGACCATACCATAACAACCTATCAGTTCCGCTACCATCATGAGCTCGACTCGGTGAACCTGCTGGCCTCCGGGCAGGGGTGGCTGGGGGAAAGCTTCCGGGCGGAGGGAAGCATGCGAAGGAGCTTCGGGGTGCCCTGGCCCCGGCTGGTGGAGGGGTCGGACCTGTTTTTTTCCAGCGGGATGGCTGCCCGGGCGGTCGGCAATACGGCTGTTATGGAAGTGAACCTGGGGGCTATGAATGTATTGACCCATTCGGTGGCTGGAGTTTCAGCATCCAACCTGGACCTGTTTGCGCGGGAGGACCGGCAGGAAGCCTGGGGAAAAGTGCCTGCGGGGCCTTTGCCCTCACTGGAATATGCCTTCCGGTCGGGCAATGCGGCGGCGCTGGGATGGCTCAACAACTTCAGCCTGGTAGCTACCGCAGAGCTTCGGTTCCGGGAGGGGGAGCAGCTGGATTTCCGCCAGGCCCTTGGTGCAAGCGCAGGCAGGATCGGGCAGTATGCCATCCAGGGTGCCCCCGCCGGGTTACAGGTATGGCGGGTCTCGGATCCGCTTTCCCCCGTAACGCTTCCCGGCCAAACGGAAGGAGCTGCCTTCCTGTTCCGCGACCGGCATGAGAAGGTGCAGGAATACATCGCATTCCGATCGGGGCTGCGCCCGGTTCTATATGGTCCTGTATCCAACCAAAACCTCCACGGAGCAGCCATTCCGCAGATGATCATCCTGACCACTCCGGAACTGACCGGGGCGGCAGGGCGACTGGCAGACTGGCACCGCGTTCAGGATGGCTTGCAGGTGCTGGTGGTTTCGGCCAGCCAGGTTTATCACGAGTTCAGTGCGGGGCAGCCCAGCCCGGTGGCCATCCGCGATATGGTCAAAATGTTTTATGATCGGGCCAGGGCTTCCGGCGAGGCGCCCCCATCATACCTGTTATTACTGGGAGACGCCTCCTACGATTTCAAAAACCGGAACGGCCGGGGAAACTCCTACCTGCCTTCCTACCAAAGCGCCATCAGCCTGGATCCTTTATCTACTTATGTATCGGATGATTTCTTTGGTTTCCTGGACGATGCGGAAGATATTAATTCGGGGCTGGTGACCAACCTGCTCGATATCGGGATAGGCAGGATCCCTGTGAGCGATGCGATGGCAGCCGAAAGGTATATCGATAAACTGGTGGCTTATAATAGTCCCGCTACCTTAGGGCCCTGGCGCAACGAGATGACCCTGGTTGCCGACGACGAAGACAATAACCTCCACCTGCAGGATGCCGAGGTTCTCAGCGCAGCGGGGTTAGCTGCCAACCCGGGCATATTGCAGCAGAAACTCTACCTGGATGCTTTTGCACAGGAAAGCTCGGCGGGTGGCGCTCGTTACCCGGAGTTAGTGAACCAGCAGGCGGTGCTGCTGCAGAAGGGGCAGTTGATCTGGAATTACAGCGGACATGGCGGGTACCGCAGGCTGGCGGAGGAAGTGGTGCTGGACCAGGAAGTGGTGGACAGTTGGCAGCAGGAAGGAAAGCTGCCCTTGTTCATTACGGCTACCTGCGACTTTGCACCTTTTGATAACCAGGCCATTGCATCTCTGGGAGAGAGCCTGTTGTTAAAGCCGGGGGCTGGAGACATAGCCCTGATGACCACCACACGGCTGGTATTTGCATACAGCAACCGCGTGATGAATCAAAATTACCTGCAGGTGGCCCTGTCTCCCTTGCCGGATGGAACCTACCGGACCCTGGGAGAGGCGGTAATGGCAGCCAAAAACAAGACCTACGAAACGTCGGGAGATATATATAATAACAGGAAGTTTACCCTGCTGGGCGATCCGGCTCTGCGGCTGGCATTTCCCCGTTACGGGGTTAAAACCCTAAAAGTGAATGGTGTAGGGGTGGAAGCGGGGTTAGACAGCCTGAAAGCTTTGCAGGAAGTGAGCCTGGAAGGTGCGGTGACCAGTGGGGGTGGGCAGGTACTGACCGATTTCAACGGGTCGGTCAGTGTTGCCGTCCTGGATCGCCCCTATACCCTGCAGACCAGAGGGAATGACGCCGGAAGCGAGGTCCAGGAGTTTGAAGTGCAGGACAGGGCGCTATTCCGGGGGAAGGCCACGGTAACGAATGGCCTTTTCCGGGTGGGGTTCCTGGTGCCGCGGGATATCCTGTATGCTCCCGGCAGGCTGAAAGTCAGTTATTATGCCACGGATGGATCCCGGGATGCGGGGGGGAGTTTTGATGAGCTGGTGGTGGCAGGGTCGGTAACGCCCCCGCTTGATGAAGAAGGCCCGGTTATAGCGGCCCTGCTCAACGACAGCAGTTTTCAGGACGGGGGGGTGGTGGGGCCATCGCCCGTATTGAGAATGACACTGGCGGACCCTTCCGGCATCAACGTGGTGGGTAATGGAATAGGACATGATATCACCATTGAGTTAAATGTGGACCCTTCCACCCGGAGGGTCCTGAATTCATTTTTTGAGGCTGACCGCGACCGGTGGCAAAGTGGTACAGTGCAATACCGGTTCAGTGGGTTGGCAGAAGGGGAATATCACCTGAAGATCAAGGCCTGGGACCAGGTAAATAACAGCAGCGAGCACAGCCTCCGCTTCCGGGTGAAAGATGAACTGGTGGTGGATGAGTTGCGCATCTGGCCCAATCCTTCGTCTGGAGCGGTACGTTTTGTCCTGGACCATAACCAGGCAAGGGGGGAATTGCAGGCGGAAATGCAGGTTTATACCCTGGCAGGAAGGCTGGTAAAAAAAATAAACGGTACAATAATTGCCAGTGCAAACCGTTCCTACATGGACTGGAATGGTGCTGATGAAGAGGGTAAACGGCTGGCGCCGGGTATCTATATTTGCCGCCTCCACGTGCGCACCGGCAGAGGGAAACAGGATGTGATCGTGCGCAAGTTGGTCAGGATTTGAAATATGTAATTTTTATTATTATTTTAGCCGCTTATAGAGAAATATTTACCCTAAGATTTTATTGAAACGACCAGGCATCCCTGAACCGATCAAAGGGTAGATACCTTTTTGTGTACGGGCATATCCCGGGCGTTTCGTGTGTATCACAAAAAAGAAAGAACAACCACATGAAACAAAAGCTTCTGCCGATGGTGATGGCGCTGGCGCTGTCAGGAACCACAGTATCTGAGGCCTACTCGCAGACGGAACCCATCAATGTAGTAACCACCGCAGTCCCCTTTCTCAGAATATCACCCGATGCCCGCGCGGGCGGTATGGGTGAAACCGGCATTGCTACCAATCCTGATGTGAATTCGCCTTTCTGGAACTTGGCCAAGACTCCTTTCAACGAGAGTGAGATGCAGGTGTCTTTGACCTATACGCCCTGGCTGAAGCGCTTAGGCCTGAACGATGTATTTATGGGAACCCTCAGTGCTTACCGCAAGCTGGATGATGTTCAATCTGTTTCCACCTCTTTCCGGTATTTCAATCTGGGTAATATTCAGTTCACGGATAATTTAGGGAATGAATTCGGGTCTTTTCGTCCGCGTGAGTGGAGTGTTGACCTGGGATATTCCCGGAAGTTATCGGACCAGATGGGCCTGGGCATTGCGCTGCGATATATTTACAGTAACCTGGCGGGCGGGCAGAATGTGAACGGTACCACTTATAAGGCTGGTAACGCGGTTGCGGGGGACCTGAGCTTTTACTATAATGGACAGGATGAAGGGGGCAGCGGCTGGAGTGCCGGAGCAACCCTTACCAATTTGGGTTCCAAGATCGGCTATACGACCGATGCCACACAGAAAGATTTTATTCCCGCCAACCTCGGGTTGGGAGGGGCTTATACCAAAGTATTTGATGAAACCAGCAAGATGACTTTTGCCCTGGACCTGAACAAGCTGATGGTTCCTACGCCGCCATCGGTGGGTGATTCGGCCGGACTGGTCAATTACCGCCAGAAATCGGTGGTGAGCAGTTGGTTCAGTTCCTTTGGTGACGCCCCGGGTGGTGGCAGTGAAGAGTTGCGGGAGTTTACCGCTTCGGCTGGAGTGGAATACTGGTACCAGGAGCAGTTTGCCCTGCGCGCCGGTTATTTCTGGGAGGATAAAACCAAGGGCAACCGTAAATATTTTACCCTGGGTGCCGGCATCCGGTATAATGTTTTCGGACTTAACCTTTCCTATATAGTGCCTTCGGGAAGCGGGGTGAACCAGAACCCCCTGTCGAATACGCTCCGGTTCAGCCTGATCTTTGATTTTGGAGCCGAGGCTGCGGCTGGCGCCGGCATGAATGAATAAGTTTATCGCTGAAAATAGGTAAACGTCCCGCATCTTTGCGGGACGTTTTGTTTTGGGCTGTTCTTAGGTGTCTGACACATGTTCGGGGGATGTCCGGACATATGTTCGAAACACGTTCGAACGTCCCCCGAACATGTGTCAGACACCTAATTACACACATATGTACCGTATCGGATTTGGCATTGATTTTCACCAACTGGCAGAAGGCCGGGAACTGGTTATAGGGGGAGTGAGTATTCCTCACCATAAGGGATCACTGGGTCACAGTGATGCGGATGTGTTGTTGCACGCCATCTGTGACGGGATGCTGGGAGCCCTGAGCCTGGGTGATATCGGAATGCATTTCCCCAATACCGATCCCGCCTACAAGGACATCGACAGCAAGATCCTGCTGAAAAAATGTTGGGAGCTTATCCAGGAGCGGGGATACCAGGTAGTGAACATCGACAGCTCCCTGTGCCTGGAAGCACCCAAGGTGATGAAATATTCGCTCAGTATGCGGGAGACCATCGCTGAAATCCTGAAAATCGGGCTGGAAGACATTTCCATTAAAGCCACCACCACCGAGTCGATGGGGTTCGTGGGACGCGAAGAAGGACTGGTGGCATATGCCAGCGTGCTGCTTCAAAAAGGGGAAGCCGCAGTATAAGAATCCGCTCTTCCTCCATTGATAAAATTCTAAACCAGTAGAAAAAATCCATTATGCCTGTAGTCGTCAGAATTGTAAATGAATCTTTATATCCCCTTCCGGAATATGCTACCAGCGGCTCTGCGGGTATGGATCTCCGTGCCAATAACCAGGAAGTGATCGTGCTGGAACCCCTGCAACGGACCCTGGTTCCCACCGGCCTTTATATCGAATTGCCCCAGGGCTTTGAAGCCCAGATTCGTCCCCGCAGCGGGCTAGCCATCAAACAGGGCATCACCTGCCTGAACAGTCCCGGCACGATAGATGCAGACTACCGCGGAGAGATCAAAGTCATACTAATCAATCTTTCACAAGATTCGCAAGTCATATACCCGGGCGATCGGATCGCCCAGATGGTGGTGCAGCAGGTAGCGCAGGTTCAATGGCAGCAGGTGGAGGTACTTACCGCCACCAGTCGCAATGAAGGGGGATTTGGCCATACCGGAAAATCTTGATACATGAAACACCTCGTTTACATAACATTGATAGTGGTGATGACGGCATCCATTGGTTGCAGGTCTACCCGGAAAATCAATACCGCCATCAGTAAGAAGGATACCACTAATATCGTGCTGGCTGATGCCCATGCCGATTCCCTGCGCTATATCAGTGAAGTCTATCGGAATGTGGGAAAGAACCGGGTAGACTTCCAGACTTTTTCCGGCAAAATGAAAGTGGAATATTGGGATAAGGATGGAAAGGGCCCTGAGCTGATGGTCTTTGTCCGGATGCAGAAAGACAGTGTGATCTGGCTCAGCATCAACGCCACCTTATTCAGTTATGAAGCCTTCCGCATCATGATCACGCCCGATAGCGTGAAGCTGCTGAACAAGAAAGACCGCATCGTACAATACCGCTCGGTGGAATACCTGGAGGAGATCGCACAACTTCCTTTCGATTTCAATACCATGCAGGACCTGATCATCGGTAATCCTGTTTTCCTGGACTCCAATATCATATCCTATAAATCCACGCCTGCTGCCGTAACCCTGATGAGCATCGGTAATTTCTTTAAGAACCTGATGACCATCAACAAGGAAAATTACCTGCTGGAGCATATAAAGCTGGATGATATCAATGCCAACCGGAGCAGGACCGCCGATTTAAATTACAGCGGGTATGCCCCAACGTCAGGTAATCCATTTTCCACCACCAGGAAAATCAGTCTCGCCGAAAAGAATAAGCTGGAAGTTCAAATGGAGTTCAAACAATTCAGCTTTAACGAAAGTTTAAACTACCCGTTCGCTGTTCCGAAAAATTATAGCATTCAGTAAACGTTATGGGTTATATATTTGAACCATTCCTTCATCAATTGAAATCTGCATGATCAAAAAAATCCTTCTATTCCTCATTGTGATGAGTGCCATGGGAGTTTCTTATGCACAGAACCAGAGCAGTGCGGACCTGAAGAAGAGGCAAACCGAGATCCAGAAGGAGATCGACCAGCTTCGCAAGCAATTGAATGAAACCTCCAAATACAAGCGACAGAGCTTATCTGCGCTGAACCTCGTCCAGAAGAAAATAAGATTGCGCGAGGCGCAGATCCGGAACATCAACCAGCAGATCAATCTCATCCAGGGAAATATCAACCAGCATTGGCGCGATATCGTTAAACTACGCAGTGAGCTGGATACGCTGAAACTCCAGTACCAGAAGAGCGTGGTCTATGCTTACAAGAACAGGAGCAACTACGATTTTGTAAACTTCATTTTTTCTGCCGGCAGTTTCAACGACGCGCTCCGGAGGATGGCTTACCTGAAATCGTACCGCGCCTACCGCGAGCAGCAGGCAACCAATATCGCTAATACGCAGGTGTTGCTGGAGCAAAAGATCGCGGGACTGAACCAGAGCAAGCAACAAAAAAGCCAGGCGCTGACCGAGCAGAACGAAAAATTCAAAGTGTTGCAGGATGAACGCAAGGAAAAGGACGCGGTGTTCAGCAAGATCAAGAGCCAGGAAAAGGAATTACTGAAAGATATGGCTGCCAAGCGCAAGCAGGATAATGCCTTGCGAAGTGCCATCAGTGCTGCCATCCGTCGGGAAGTAGCTGCGGAGAGAAAGCGGTTGGCGGCCCTTGAAAAGGAAAAGCGCGAAAGGGAAGAAGCAGCCCGCAAACCCGCCGCTGCCGCAGCCAAAAAAGATGCCGGCAGCGCGGGGAGTACTGCATCCGGGTCTACCGCTGCCAACAAGCCGGCAGCTGAGAAGCCGGCTTCAAAACCAGCAGCAAAGCCCCTCGAGAAATTTGAGAGTAGTGAAGAGATCAAACTGCTGTCGGATAATTTTGAAAAGAACAAAGGTTCCTTACCATGGCCGGTGAATGCGGGTCGGGTCGCTATGAAATTTGGCCGTAACAAATATGAAGGACTTTCCGTGGATTACGATAACAAAGGACTCACCATTGAAGCAGATGCCGGCAGTACGATCAAGGCTGTTTTTGATGGAACTGTTTCACGGGTGTTTTTTATTGGCCCTGTTCAGGGCGTGATCATCAAACACGGTAGTTATTATACCGCATACAGTAACCTCTCTTCGGTTTCCGTATCCATGGGCCAGGCAGTAAAGACCGGGCAGGCCATCGGCCGGCTGGATGAAATGGGGGATGGCCGGGGGCAGCTGGAATTTGTGGTGACCAACGATAAAGAGGTTTACCTGAATCCCGAGTTGTGGTTGCGTAATTGATCTGGAGCGGGTTCCACCACCAGGATCGTACGGTTGGAGGGGCGCATCCATTCCAGGATGGTTTTTTTGATGAGGGGGATATCTACTTGTTCGAAACCCTCCTCCAATTGGTTCACCCTTGCTGCGTTATCATCAAACAGGGCAAAACATGCCAGCCGGTCGACCCAGCCCAAACCGGAACTGCCAGGGCTTTGCTCTCGAAGCGCAGCACACATCTTGTTTTTAGCCAGTTGCAGCAAATCCTCGTTCATATGGTTTAACAGGTCTGCAAGGGCAGCATCCAGTTCAGCCACGACGGAGTCTGCACTGATACCGGAACCGTGGATCAGGTGGGTCATCCACAACATGGGGTCGTTGCTGGTAAACATATCACCCAGGTAATTGATGCCCCCGTTGACCTGGGCGGTATACCTTTTTTGGTGGACGAGCCTCTGGTAAAGGCGGCTGTCATTCCCCTTCACCAGCATTTGGTCCACCAACCCCATGGCAAAATATTCCGGTGTATTGCGCGGAGGCATTTTATAAGCGACGGCGATGGCGGGTTGGGGGATGCGGCTGTCCGTTGTAGTCCTTCTTTTTTCCGCGACCTGCCGGGGTTCCCGGGTGTCGGGAAGCACCGGTAATAGTGCAGCTGTAAGTGTACCGAAATAGGTTTTGATCCACCCCACTGCCCTGGTCCGTTCAAAGTTTCCTGCCAGTACCAGCACAGCATTGTTGGGAACATAGCAGGATCGGAATAAACGCTTCATTTCCTCCAGGGTGACGGTATCCAGGGAGGCCGGGTGGCCATAGGAATTATGGGCATTCTGCCAATTGGAGAATGCGTACCCGGGCATTTCCAGCCAGGGGAACCCGCCATAAGGTTGGTTCAGCACATTTACCCTTAATTCATTGTTCACAACTTCCTTTTGTAGCCGGAAGACCTTTTGGCTTAGATCCAGGCGCTGCATCCTTCCCGCTTCGGCCTGTAATACGGGTTGCAACATCGCGGGGGGGACTGCCGCATAAAATTGGGTGAAATCCGCCCTGGTGGCAGCATTGAAGGTGCCGCCGCTGCGTTTGATACGCTTCCCCAGCCTGTCCCTTTTCAGGTACCGGGAACCCTGGAAAGAAAGGTGTTCCAACAGGTGGGCAAACCCCGCCTGTCCTCTGCCTTCTGCCCGGAAACCGAAATGGTAATAAACGGCCACAGTTACCTGGGCGGAACGCGGGTTGGGGGAGAGGATCACTTTCAATCCGTTGGATAGCTGGTAATATTCCACCGGTACAGCCGGAACGTCCTGTGCGGTAGCAATGGACGCCAGCATCCATCCCCCTATCAGGAGCAGGCAGCATTTCCGGATGCAAAACATAGTTCAGGTTATGGTGGTACCAACCGGGATCAGCGAAATCTGTCAGAGAAACCTGTTATACAGTTCTTCGTAAACAGGAACGATATAATGGATGTCAAACCGGTCACTTTGGGCCATGGCATTTTCCTTGAAGCGGGCCAGCATTTCGTCGTTGCTCAGCAGGTCTATGGCATGGCGACTCATGCTTTCCACATCACCCACCGGGCTCAGGAAACCCGTTTCGCCATGGATGTTGATCTCCGGCAGCCCCCCTGCATCGGAACTGATCACCGGTACCCCGGCGGCCATGGCTTCCAGGGCGGCAAGGCCAAAGCTTTCGTATTCGGAAGTGAGCAGGAACAGGTCAGCGATGGCAAGAATATCTTCCATCTGTTCCTGTTTTCCTACGAAACGGATGTGATCACAAATGTTGAGTTCGCGACTCAGGCTTTCTGCTGCCCCGCGTTCGGGGCCATCGCCTACAAAGAGCAGTTTGCTTGGAACCGTTTTAACCACATTGGCAAATATGCGGACCACATCTTCAATTCTTTTGATCTTCCGGAAGTTGGAGGCATGCATCAGGATGCGCTCGCCATTGGGGGCGATCACTTTGCGGAATGCGTCAATTCCTTTTTTACGGAAACGGCCCACATCCACGAAGTTGTGGATCACTTCGATGTCTTTTTCAATGCGGAACCACTTGTAGGTTTCTTCGCGGAGGTTATCAGAAACCGCGGTGATGGCATCACTTTCATTGATCGAAAAAGTGACCACGGGCGCATAGGTCTTATCTCTTCCCACCAGCGTGATATCGGTACCGTGCAGGGTGGTGATAACCGGGATATTCTTTCCTGTCTTCAGGAGGATCTGCTTGGCCATGAATGCTGCAGAGGCATGCGGAATGGCATAGTGCACATGCAGCAGGTCGAGGTGGTTATTGATGATCACGTCTACCATGGTACTGGCCAGTGCCGTTTCATAAGGAGGATAGTCGAAGAGCGGGTAGGTGGGCACCCTTACCTCGTGGTAAAAGATATTGGCATTGAATTCGTTTAAGCGTACGGGTTGCTGATAGGTAATGAAATGAACCTGGTGGCCTTTATCGGCAAGGGCTTTTCCCAGTTCTGTGGCAAGTACACCGCTACCTCCGAAGGTAGGGTAACATACAATTCCAATGCGCATATATCAAAAAATTGGCTATGAAGGTACAGGAATAAAATGTTTAGCTAATTTTAAAAAAACATACGCATGAAAGGAATTGTTTGGTTGGCTGCTGCAATTTTAATTCAGCCCTTAGGGATGGAAGTGACTGCACAGGTAGCGGGAAAAAAAGTTTCCGCTCCCGCATTTGATGCGGCATCACGGGCAGAGGACTCGGTCTTCTTCCGCAGGATGGCGGATAACGTACTGACTTCTCCCTTTGCTTATGAAAGCCTGCGCGATCTCTGTAAGAATGTGGGTCCCAGGCTGGCGGGTTCCCCGGGCATGTATAAGGCAGAAGCCTGGGCCGGGAAATCCCTGAAAGCCGCCGGTGCCGACAAGGTCTGGCTGCAGGAGTGCATGGTTCCTCATTGGGAGCGGGGCAAAGCAGAAGAAGCCTGGTACAGTTATTCCGATGAAAAAGGAAAACAGCAGAAAGTAAAGCTTGATGTGCTTGCTTTGGGAAATTCGGTTGGTACCGACCCTCGGGGGCTGAACCTGCCGGCCATCCTGGTCAATGACTTCAAGGACCTGGAAGCAAGGAAGCATGAAGTGGAGGGAAAGATCGTGGTCTTTAATAATATATTTGATCCGAAGAACCTGGGGGTGGGGCAATCTTATGGCGAGTCCGGATCCTACCGCCGCCGCGGCCCCAGTGAAGCAGCGAAATATGGTGCCCGGGCCATCCTGATCCGCTCGGTTACTGCCAGCGCGAACGACAACCATCCCCATACGGGTACCACTTCTTACGATACCGCATACCCGAAGATCCCCGCCGCGGCCATCGGCTTACAGGATGCGGATAAGCTGATCGCGCAGTTACGCAGCGGTAAAAAAATCCAGGTGTATTACCGGAGTGATGCCAAAATGTTTCCCGATGCCAAAGGGCATAACGTAATCGGTGAATTGACAGGATCTGAATTTCCGGATACCTATATTACGGTGGGTGGTCACCTCGACAGCTGGGACCCGGCCGAAGGCGCGCATGATGATGGTACGGGCTGTGTTCAGTCCATTGATGTGATCCGTGCCCTGAAAGCGATGGGATATAAACCACGGCATACGATCCGTGCGGTACTTTTCGCCAACGAAGAAAATGGATTGAGGGGTGGTATCAAGTATGCGGAAGAGGCCCGTGACAAAGGAGAGAAACACCTCTTTGCGCTGGAAAGTGATGCAGGTGGATTCACGCCGCGCGGATTTGGGTTTACCCTCGATTGGATGCGACTGGCTGCCATCCGGCAATGGGTGCCGCTATTTGTTCCTTATGGTGTGTACGAATTCCGGAATGGGGGTGGGGGCGCTGATATTGGTCCTCTCAACCGCCACCTGGGAACACCCGTTTCTGGACTGAACCCGGATGGTTCCCGGTATTTTGACCTGCACCATGCCCGGAACGATGTGTTTGAGGCTGTTAATAAAAGAGAACTGGACATGGGTGCGCTGAACATGGCCCTACTGATTTATATGATAGA
Source organism: uncultured Flavihumibacter sp. (assembly GCA_965649495.1). Lineage (GTDB taxonomy): Bacteria > Bacteroidota > Bacteroidia > Chitinophagales > Chitinophagaceae > Flavihumibacter. The sequence goes on from CBFGLD010000032.1 coordinate 15,524, forward strand.
CAAATACGGATTATAATTATTTTCATGCTGTAAAAAACAAACTATGGGAAGATTTCTGTCGATCCTGCTTATAGCGATCCTCCTGATCGCAGGTGGCTTTATTTATTGGCGGTATTACTGGGTATTTGGCGAAGGTGTCAAATCCGGCGAATTGAATTTCGTTGTCCGTAAGGGTTATATCTTCAAGACCTATGAGGGTAAGCTGATACAGAGCGGTTTCAGGGGCGGCACTGCCGGCAGCATCCAGTCGTATGAATTTGAGTTCTCCGTAACCAATGATGCCATCGCGCAGCAATTGATGACCAACAGTGGCAAAGAGTTTGAATTGCACTACAAAGAATACCTGGGCATCTTACCCTGGAGAGGTAATACTAAATACGTGGTGGACAGTATCCTTTCCATGAAAGGGGCACCGGGTGAGAAAGTGATCGCTCCCAAACATAACCAGGAAGTGATGCAATAATGCAGATCTTATCCCTGTAATAAAAAGATGGCCGGACGTTTATGGATGTCCGGCTTATTTTTTTGCCAGTCCCGGATACTCCGGGTAATGATCCATTCTCCTGGTCCGGTGATATCAACGCCAATGCATAACCGCGAAGAAGGGCGGCATTCTTTCAGCAGGGCATCCAGCAACTGGTTGTTCCGGTAAGGCGTTTCTATGAATATCTCCGTGCTGCCGTTTCGGATCGATTGTGCCTCCAGCTCCTTCAGTAATTTGTTCCGCTGGGCATTGTCTATGGGCAGGTAGCCGTGGAAGCGGAATTGCTGGCCGTTCATACCACTGGCCATTAGTGCCAGGAGGATGGAACTGGGGCCCACAAAGGGTTTCACTACGGCGCCCATTTCCTGTGCTGTGGCTACCAGCAATTGCCCGGGGTCAGCGATGCCCGGGCAGCCAGCTTCACTGATGATACCGATCGTTTTACCGCGTTGGAGTTGCTGGCGAAACTGGTCCCTTACTTCCAGTTCTGCTTTATGGATGGTAAACCATTCGTAGTTGTCGATCACCATTTCACGCCACAGTTGTTTCAGGTAGCGGCGTGCGCTTCTTTCGTTCTCCACGAAAAAAACCTGGCACTGCTGCACGGCCTCCCGCACATAGGCGGGGATCACCTCCAGGTTATTTTCATCCAGGAAGGTGGGAATAAGGTAAACAGAACCCAATGCACTGCTGGCCATGATTATTTTTTTTCAAGTTGGCGGAGACTCAGGGTGGCAGCGATGACGGCGTAAGAAGGTGCCAGCAGCCATCCGACCACAGGAACGGTATGCATCAGGTAGAACAGCAGCCCATTGCCAATGGCAAGTCCCTTGTGTTCACTGATGAACCGTACACTTTCGGAGGGCGACATGCGTCTTCTTTCACAGCTATAGTCCATCATGGAGAAACCATAATAATAACATTCGGTAAAGAGCGATAACATCGGGCTCACCCAGCCCACCACCGGTATAAAGGAAAGTATCAGGATGGAAATGGTGTACACCGTTTGCCAGAGCATGTTGCGAAGCGCGAGGCGGATACCCCGGACAATATCTTTCATCAGCTGCGGCAAACTGAAGGGAAAGTCGCGCCCTTCCAGGATCGATTCCGTTTTTTCACTCAGGTAGGCGAAGAGGGGTGACCCGACTATCAGGAAGGCAAACTTGAAAATGGAGAAATAGAAAAATACCAGCAGCAACCTAACCATGATATTTCCCATCACAAAGATGAAGTTGAGAAAAGGGTTCTTTTGTTCCTGCAGCCAGCGGTCTATGCCAATCAGGTTGCTGAGATAGTTCACCGCGTCGTTACTGGAACTGATAAAGAAATACATGCCGGTCATGAAGAGCAGCATATAGATGAACCCGGGTATGAGGATCCATCGCCACAGGCGATTCTGGCGAATGAATTGGTGTGCCTTGAAGTAAGATTCAATGGCGATGATGATCTCTTTTAGCAACCGGCAGGTGTTTAAGCGCCTAAATTTATTAATTTGACCCTATACCAACACGAAAATGATGACAAAATTGCCGCTGGCCTTTTTTGAACGGGCTAACGTGGTGCAGATTGCAAAGGAACTGATCGGTAAAGTGCTGCTTACCAACTTTGACGGCAAGGTTACCAGCGGGCGTATCGTGGAAACGGAAGCCTATAATGGTGTGGGTGACCGCGCTTCGCATGCTTATGGCGGCAGGCGTACGAACCGGACGGAGATCATGTTCGGAAGTGGCGGTACTGCGTATGTATATCTCTGTTATGGCATCCACCATCTATTTAATGTGGTCACCAATATAAGCGATGTTCCGCATGCGGTTCTGATACGCGCCATTGAACCTATGGAAGGTATGGAGGTGATGGAAGAGCGGGTAAGGGCTGGCAGGAGCGGGCGCACCAATAAGAGCCGCCATCCGAATATTGGTAAAGGGCCGGGCGTGGTATCGAAGGCGCTGGGCATTGACACTTCACATACCGGGTTGGCGCTGCAGGAGTCCATTTCCATTTTCGATGATGGGTTCCAGCCTGCCAGGATCGTGGAAACTGCCCGTATCGGGGTGGATTATGCCGGGGCTGACGCTTTACTGCCTTACCGGTTTTACCTTGCCGGCAGCCAGTACGTTTCGGGTAAAAGAATAAAGGAAGAACGCTGAAGCCCTGTTGGGGCCATCATGAAACCTTTCAGCCTACGTCAGAATTTGGGGCAGGGGATATCCTTGCCGCCGGTGCTGGGTTTTTTGATATAGATCAGGCTAACTTCTATGCCTCCACGCTTCATGGAAGCGGTCTTAAGACTGGATGTGTTCACGTCATAGGTAACTCCCTGCCGGAGATCGGGCCATTCAAAACCCAGGTAAGGTATAAAGGCATCATTGAACCGGTACCAGGAGCCTACGTAAAACTGGGTGGGGCGTTCGAAATCATCAACCAGGTTATACGCCAGGGCGCCGCCCAGCACGGTTTCATGGGCACCGGCCTGACGGGCATGTATGGCCGACATATGAAGGGTGGTGGCTTGTCCCACCGGCAGGTATCCCCCACCGTGAATGCTCATCCGTGGCTGGAGGGTATAGTTCCCATTGGTGAAATTCTCCTTCGGGCGGTTGATATGGTATACAGAAGCACCGATATAAAAGTTGTCGTCCCCATCGGTGGAACCGCTGTAGAGCACACCGGCATTCACATCCACATAACTGACATTGATGCGGGTGCCGTCCACCGCTTCACCGCTGGGATTGCTCCAGGTTCCGTCAAGGGCCAGTTCATTTTCGAAATTGAGCTCGGATCCATCCAGCCGCTTGCTGGTATAAACACCCTGGAAGCCCACGCCTAATTGGTGGAACCCGTTTTCATCCAGCGATTTATGATAGGCGGTGGACAGGGCGAAATAATTACTGTTGAGGATGCCATTGGCAGTTCGATCGCTCATGGCCATCCCGCCGATACCCCAGGTATCAAAATCGGGGAGGCGGCCGGCGAAAACTGGCGCGTCCAGTGAAATGGTAGAGGTCACGAAAGCTTTGCTGATGGCGGGCCACTGGTCGCGGTAATTCCCCGCAACACGCAGTTGTCCATTGAACTTACCGGTATAAGCTGGGTTCAGGGTCAGCGGGGAAGCGAAGAATTGGGAAAAATGCGGGTCCTGGGCAATAACAGGGGCGGAAAATCCCAACAGCAGTAATATTACCGATAAGGTTCTCATATTAAGGTCCGGTAAAATACAATTTTTAACGAATGCCACTAAGAAAAATTAAACTTACTGCTGCTGTTTGATGCCATAAGCCAGGTCACCGGCATCACCCAGTCCAGGTACAATATACCCCTTTGCAGTCAGTTCATCATCGATGGCGCCGCACCAGATCTTTACGTTGGGTTCGTTGCGGTGCACATATTCAATGCCTACGGTGCAGGCGATGGCCGCCACGATATGGATCTCGCGGGGGTTACCTTCATCCCGCAGGAATTGGATGGTCTTCACCAGCGATGCGCCGGTAGCCAGCATGGGGTCGGCGATGATCACTACGCGGTCATCCAACTCAGGGCTGGATACATACTCCATGCTGATCTCAAAGCTGCCATCGGGCTGGTGTTTCCGGTAAGCAGAGATGAATGCATTATCGGCCCTGTCAAAATAATTGAGCAGTCCCTGGTGAAGCGGTAAGCCTGCCCGCAGGATGGTGGCCAGTACCGGCTGTTCTTTTAATAATTTGCAGTTGGAAGTGCCCATGGGAGTCTGGGTTTCCACCTGGTCATGGGCCAGGAACTTACTGATCTCATAGGCTGCCACTTCGCCGATCCGCTCCAGGTTCCGGCGGAAACGCATCCGGTCGCCCTGTACCTCTACATTCCTGATTTCGCTGATCCAATCGCACAAGAGCGAGTATTGCTTGCTTAAATTGACCACCATGATTTTCCGGTTTTTTCGGCTTCAATAACTGTAATTTGCAGCCGCAATCACAAATCTAACCTTCAGGCAGGTATTATAAAAACTTTTTGTCATGGTTTACAAAGCAATTGGACTGATGAGTGGCAGCTCCCTCGACGGTCTTGATATCGTATATGTGCACCTGCACGCGGCTGGCGGCAGCTGGTCCATGGATATCCAACATTCTTTTACGCATCCTTATTCTGCTGAGTGGGTGGAGCGGCTGAAAGGTGCTACCGCGCTGTCGGGGCTCGACTATATGTTGCTGCACACCGATTACGGGCACTATATCGGAAAGGCGGTGAATGCATTTATTGAGCGGTTCGGGCTGGAACATAAGGTGGATATGATTGCTTCCCATGGGCATACTACCTTTCACCTGCCTTTGCGTGGCATGACCGGGCAGGTGGGCGATGGCGCTGCCATTGCAGCAGAAACGGGGTTGCCGGTGATCAGTGACCTGCGCGCCATGGATGTGGCTTTCGGGGGGCAGGGAGCACCCATCGTACCCATAGGAGAAAAATTATTGCTGGGCGATTACAGGTTCCTGTTGAATATCGGGGGGATCGCCAACTTATCTTTCCGCAACAATAACCACTACCATGCTTTTGATGTTTGTCCAGCCAACCGCGTGCTGAATCTGCTGGTGCAGCCGCAAGGGCTGCTGATGGACGAAGGCGGGGCAATTGCTGCAACCGGTAGCGTCAATGAAGATTTGCTGTCAAGGCTCAATCTCCTGGACTATTACGGCATGGCCTACCCGAAATCGTTGGCCAACGATTTCGGAACTGATGTGGTGTACCCGATGGTGGAATTTTTCAATCTGCCGGTGGAGGATGGTCTTGCCACTTATTGTGAACATATTGCGGACCAGGTGGCGGAGAGCATCCGGAAAATTACCAGCCGGGAGGGACTGGAGACGGCGGGGCAGCAGTTGCTGGTAACCGGCGGTGGTGCGTTGAATCATTACCTGGTAGGGCGACTGGCGGTGCAACTGGAAGAGATGGGTATCAGTCTGGTGGTGCCGGACAGGCAGTTGATCGAGTACAAGGAAGCGGTGATCATGGCGCTGATAGGGGTGCTGCGGTGGAGGGAAGAATACAATGTGCTGGCATCGGTAACCGGCGCGCGCCGCGACAGTATCGGCGGCGCCCTGTGGCTGGGAACCGAAGCCTGATTTAGGTGTCTGACACATGTTCGGAGGACGTTCGAACGTCCTCCGAACATGTGTCAGACA
>CBFGLD010000033.1:0-20930 GCA_965649495.1 uncultured Flavihumibacter sp.
TTTCGCCGTTCTGGTCGGCCACTTCTTCAAACAGCATTCTTTTCGCGGCTTTTTTCCTGGCTTGCAGGGCAGTATCATCTCCCGCGTCCATTGCGGCATAGAGCTCCTGGTCGGCCCAATACCCAAAATGCTGGGCATTGGTGATGGCCTTTACCGGGCAGATATCCTGGTGCTGCTCCCAGATCTTCAGCATGGTCTGCTGGTGCAGGTGCGAAACGGCATTTGCCATCCCCGCCAGGTGCAGGACAGCCCCGGTATGGTCCAGCAGGTCGGTTTCGGTATGGGTTATTTTCCGGACCTCGGGAAGGGGCAGCCCGCAGAAAAAATCCATCTTCTCCAGCCACAGGAGGTCGGACTTTTCATTACCGGCAGCCTCGGGGGTGTGGTTGGTAAATAGGAGGTGTTGCTGCAAGGTCCGGAGGTCGTTGAACTTCCGGTACAGGTAAAAGGCAAGCGGCAGGGCATGCGATTCGTTGAGGTGGTAAACGGCGGGTTTCCAGGACAGGTATTCGAACAGTTTGGCGCCCCCGGCTCCCAGCAGGATGGCCGCGGCCAGCTTGGCTTCGGGGTTGGCATCGTAGAGGCGGTGGCAGATGGTCTGGGCCAGGTAATCGTTTTCGGGCAGGTCGGTGCTCAGGAAGAACATGGGTACGGTATGAAAAAGTCCGGGTGCCAGGTACCAGGCGGCCACCCACACGTCGTGCCCCGAAACCTGGATGGCGAAGCGGATGCCGGTGTCTTTCAGGAAGCCGTAGACCTTTTCCTGGAAGAGCACATCCATGGTCTGGTCGGCCTTCCTGACCTGGTCGTAATACCCGTACTTCCAGAGGATGCCCACCCCCACCAGGTTCTGGTGGAGGTCGTAAGCGCTTTTCATATGCGAGCCGGCCAGGAATCCCAGTCCCCCCGCGTAGATCTTAAAGCTCTGGTGCAGGGCGTATTCCATGCAGAAATAAGCCACCGGCCGGGAATAGGCTGGGGCGAAACGATAGGGATGTTCAAACTGGAACGACATACCACCCGGTTGTACCGCTAATTTAAACCCTGGAAGCGCCTGCTTTTTATGACTGCCCGGGGGAGGGATATGATTCTGCTCATGGGCGAAGTTTGGTTCCGGCCCTTTTGCAGAACTCCTGCTGACCTGTTGCAGCACTTTTCCGGACATCTGCCGGACTTCTACCTGACCCTGCCGGACTTACCCGGACTTTTCCGGACTACGGCGGGACTTACCGGGACTTACCCCGACTTACCCTGACTACTAACCGACTATCTCCCTGTGACCTCCCTGCCACGAGCCGGTCACAACTATACTCCGGCCCGCTCCAGGGTAGTAACCAGGTCAGGGGCTAAATTATAGCAGGGCTAAAAAAAGAGGGCCGCCTCAAAAGGCAGCCCGATTGAAAAGTAAAACCAAAACCAAATCTTAATTCTCTACCGGGTTACCCTGGTTCACCCATTCATTCATTCCGGCAGAGTAATTCAACACATTGTCATATCCTTTTTTCGCCAGGAGGCTATAGGCAATTGCAGCCCGGTCACCGCCCTGGCAGTGGATCACTACTTTCCTGTCTTTACTGATCTTATCGAGGTTGTTCAGCAGGGTTCCTACGAACACATTGTCTGCCCCCTTGATATGACCGCTTTCGTATTCTGTGACACCGCGCAGGTCCACCACCTGGATGCCGTTTTGTTCTTTGAGGGATTTGAACTCATCGAGTGAGATCACATTGGCTTTCTCCAGCTTACCACCGGTTTCTTCCCAAACCTGAACGGAAGGAACATAACCGTAAATATTGTCCAGGCCTATCCGCATCAGTTTGCGGGTAAGGTCATCCAGCTGGCTTTCATCCGCCAGCAGGATAAAGGGTTCTTCGTAAGTGAGGAACCATCCTGCCCAGGTAGAAAAAGAGTTATTGCCCTGGATATTGATGCTGCCGGGGATGAAGCCTGCTGCAAAATCCGTTTTGTTACGGGTATCGATCAGTTTGATCCCCTTGTCCAGCGCTTCTTTCAGGTCGGCTGCACTTAGCTGGCGCAGTTTGGGAACTTCGGTCAGCAGCGGACGGTCTACCTTGTTGAGTTTTTTCATCATCGCGAAATACTTCGGCGGCTCCGGCTGGCCACTCAGCAGGTATTTCACAAATCCCGGTTCGTTGTTTTCATAGCGGAAAGCACAGTTCCTGGCCTTTTCGTAACCAACGGTAGTGCTGGGAACAGCGCCCAGGGCCTTACCACAAGCGGATCCGGCACCATGTCCGGGCCATACCTGGATAAAGTCGTTCAGCGCGTCGAACTTCTTGATGGACTCATACATCTGGTGAGCGCCCACATCCTGGGTGCCCTTCACACCAGCCGCTTTCTCCAGGAGGTCGGGGCGGCCGATATCACCTACGAATACAAAGTCACCTGTGAACAACATCACCGGTTCCGGGCTGGCCGGAGTATCGGTCAGCAGGAAGCTGATGCTTTCCGGTGTATGTCCCGGTGTATGCAACACCTGGATCTTCAGATTACCCACCATCACCTCGTCGCCGTCTTTCAGGCCAACATGGGGGAACTCATATTCCCAGCCCGGTCCGCCTTCGGCCGACAGGTACATCTGTGCGCCGGTAAGCGCCGCCAGTTCCCTGGAACCTGCCAGGAAGTCGGCGTGAATATGGGTTTCGAAAATATGGGTGATCTTCATGTTATTCTGCTTCGCGATCTCCAGGTAGGTATCCACATCGCGCTTGGCGTCGATCACCGCGGCTACTCCCGCTTTCTGGCAACCAATGAAATAACTTGCCTGGGCAAGACTCTTGTCGTAAATGTGTTGGAAGAACATATCGCTTTTTGTTTTTTAATTTGGTAATGCAAATGTGTAACTAAAATCTGCTCTGTTTTGTAGCAAAAATCACACAAGCCAGGGCTTTAACCATCCTTTATCCATTCGAAGGAATTACGGTGGATGACGATCCACCCGTTCTTCTCCATTTTCTTCATCAGCCGGCTCACCACTTCGCGGGATGAGTTGAGGTCGCGGGCTATTTCCTGGTGGGTGAGTTTCACCTGCTTGCCGAATTGTTTTACCTGGCGCTTGAGGTAAAATTCCAGCCGCTCATCCATGTTCTTGAAGGCGATGGCGTTCACGGTTTTCAGCAACTCATCGTAGCGGTTGCGATAGGTGCGTATCACAAAATAATGCCAGCTCTTATACTGGGTCAGCCATTTGTCCATGTATTGCAGCGGGATACTCAGCAGGGTAACGTCGGTGAGCGCTTTTGCCAGCACCTGGCTCTTTTCCTGCTGGTAGGCGCAGACCATGGAAACCGCGCAGGCCTGGCCTTCCTGGATATCATAGATATAAAATTCATTGCCTTCATCGTCTTCCTGGTAAAGTTTAACGATCCCATCCAGCACCAGGAGGGTAGACCGGATGCTTTGCCCGATCCGCAGCAGGTTGGTGCCGGCGGGAAATTCGCGGATCTCACCGTGCCGGCTCAATTCCTCGTACAGGCCAGGCTCCAGGCCAGGAAACAATTCCGCTAACTGTTTTTCTTCTGTCATACCTGATTCTTTGAATGTGTGTATATCATATTAATTAGTGGTTTTGGACCTCAAATCCTTCTTTTGCCCATGCTTTTATGCCGCCTTTCAGGTATCCTATGATGTTATGGTAGCCGATACCGGATAAGCGGATGACGGCTTCCGTTTCCTCCCCCTTGCCGGTGATCAGCAGGATGGGTTGCCGGATATCTTTCACCACCACCCCGATCCAACTGCTAAGGTCATGCGAATGATCCACGTTATAGGACCCCGGGATGTATTGTTCCCGGAAAGCTTCCGCCGGCCTGCAATCCAGCACCACGGCCTCTTCCTCCTCGCGCGCCTTCCTGAATTCAAGCGGTGTCAATCCCACCGTTCCCCTGCTGATGACCTGGCTGAGGACCGGGATATCGCCACTAACGTTCATCAGTATGTTAAAAGGGAAATGGGGTGGCGGCGCATCCTGGTTTTCCGTTACACGGGCAATAAAGTCCTCCCTGGAAAGATCGGGGTCCAGGGCGTAGTTGCTGCGCCGTTGGTTCCCGAGGGTATCGGAATGCAGGGCGGACAGGTTCCTGCCGCAAAAGCTGCCGGCGCCATGGCCCGGGTAAACGATCACGTGATCGGGCAGGGGCAGGATCTTGTTGCGCAGCGCGTCGTACATCAGTCCGGCCAGGAACTCCGGCGTCATTTCTGACTTCACCAGTTGTACCAGGTCGGGCCGGCCCACTTCATCTATAAAGAGGGTGTCACCGGTAAATATCGCATGGTCCTCACCGTTCTCCTGCCTTAACAGGTAGGTGGTGGATTCCAGGGAATGCCCCGGGGTGTGCAGCACTTTAAAGCTGACGCGCCCCAGTCGCAACAGTTCACCATCGCGGGCCACATGCGCTTTGTACATGGGGGTGGCCGTAGGGCCATAGATGATCTGGGCACCGGTACGGTTGGCCAGCTCCTGGTGGCAGCTTACAAAGTCCGCATGAAAATGGGTCTCCAGGATATACCGGATCGACGCATTATTCTTCCTCGCCATCGAAATATAAGGCTGCGGATCCCGCAAGGGATCTATGATGGCCACTTCGCCTTCGCTCTCCACGTAATAAGCGGACTCGGACAGTTCGCTGGAATACAATTGTTCTATTCTCATACGCTTCCCCTTTTTACTAACACCGATAAAGATGGAAAACTTTACTGGCGGGCTTTGTGATATTAATCACCCAATGGCCCGCAAAAAGGGAGTAACCTGCAGACAGTCCTAAATCAAAAATTGTAACGATGGCTAATGTGAACGACATTCTGCGGCACCGGGGTGCCGTAAAGCTGTACCAGGTACCTGCGGACATTACGGTCTACGATGCCGTGAAAGTGATGGGAGAGAACAATATCGGTTCGGTACTGGTAATGGATGAAACGGGAAAGATGCTGGGTATCCTCACCGAGCGCGATTATGCGCGGAAGATCGTTCTGAAAGGGAAACGCTCGGCAGAAACCCTGGTAGCCGATATCATGACCCCGGCAGAAAAGATCATTACGGTAAACCGGAATACCAGCATTGAAGAATGCATGCAGAAGATGGCGGGAAAAAAGATCCGGCACCTCCCGGTCATGGATAATGACCAGGTGGTAACCGTGATCTCTATCGGTGATGTGGTGTCTACCCTTATTAAAGAGCAGCAGTATACCATTAAGGCGATGTCGGATTATATCCAGGGGGTGAATTCCTGAGCCCGCGGTTGCCGAACAGGTACCTGTCAACGGAATACTTACCACTGCCCAGGATAAATACCACGATGCACAATAACCCGTAGACCAATGGCAGGGCCTTGGAATCGAAGGGGTCATTGGCATGCGCAATAAAGAAGGCCACCATCATGGTGATGAAAATGGGAATGACAGACAGCCGGGTAACCAGTCCCACCAGCACCAGTATGGCACAAAAGAATTCGGCGAAGATCACCAGTTGGAAAGACAGTTTGGCACCGATCCCGATGATGTCACCAAACATGGGCAGGATCTGGTCGTAGTTGGAGATCTTCATATAGCCATAGCGTACAAAGAGCCCGCCCAGGATCAACCGGAGCAGCAGTGCTGCCAGGTCGGTATCCAGGGAAATTATGCTGAACAGTTTTTTCATGGATGATGGTTTAAATAGCCGGGTTGACCCGTTCATAACTAAGTACTACAATGCCGCAATCAAAAGCACGGGAATCCCGGAGCTGCAGGGCCTGGCGGTGTTGCAGCTCCCGGAAAACCGGCATGCCATCGCCCAATACCACAGGATTTACAAAAAGGTGAAACTCATCGATCAGTCCCTCTTTAATAAGGGAAGAAACAAAGGATGCACCGCCGTACACGATGATATCGCCGCCTTCTTTTTCCTTTTGCTGTTTCACTTCCTGCACCAGTTCACCGCCGGTGACGGCCGTATTGGGCCATTCCGGGGAAGCGGTGGTTTTGCTGAAGACCAGCTTGAAGGTATCGGTCATTTTGCGGGAGAAATCATCGGCTGTATCCGGGTTACCCGCTATGGCCGCCCAGTGCGGAATGAACCCTTCGGCCAGTTTTCTTCCCAGCAGGATCGTGTCCACCGGTCGGGTAAGTTCGGTAACATAGTCCTTGATATCATCGGACCAGTTCATGTTCATCCAGTCCATTTCGCCCAGGGGGCCGGCAACGTATCCATCCACGGAGATCTGTACCTGTAGTTTGAGCTTGCGCATATTTATTGTTTTTCTGCTAATTCTTTCACCTTGTTAAGAGCGGCGGGAAATGTCTGGGTAAAATAATCTTTAAAGTCATCGGGTGCATCCAGCTCCACCCTCAGGTTGGTGAAGCCGTCGGAGGGTTCCAGGAAATAACGTTCCAGCCCACCCGACCAGGGCTTTACTTCATCGCTTTGGGTGTCTTCCACGCCGTCCTTTACCATGCCGAGGTGCTGGAAGATCATGACGCGGTTGTCTTTCCTTTCTGCCACCCTGCTTACCATGCCGCTGCCCTTATCATTCACGAACAGCACTTTACTGCCTTCCTGCCAATCGGTTTCAGCATGGGAGCCTTCCGAAAATACGGCTGTCCATGCCCGGTAATGGTCATGATCCCACAGCACATCCCATACTTTTTCAGGGGAGGCCTGGATCCTGGTGTTGAAGGTCAACTTTTCCATAGTTGTTTATTTAAGGATTCTGAAATTTAGAACATTTCAACAGCCACCTGTAACCGAATTTATCTGTCAGGCTGCCGAACAGTGCGCCCCAATGGGTCTGCTCGATGCCCCTGCTTTTGTTGGCGCCTTCTGACAGTTTCTCAAAATAGCGCAGCATCTCCTGGCGGCTGCTGCATTCCAGCAGGATCGACATGGCATTGCCCTGTACCAGGGTTTCGTCGCCCACCATATCGGTACCCATCAGCACCAGTCCATCCTTTTTGAGGAAGCTATGCAAAATGCATCCCCTTACCTCTTCGGGCAGTCCATCCGCCACAGGGGTGTCACCAATGGTTTGAAGGTACAATTCGCCGCCGAGGCAATGCTGGTAAAAGTGCATGGCGTCTCTGCAGTTACCGTTAAAACTCAGGTAGGTGATCAGTTGGCTCATCGGGTAATCATTACCCGGTAAAGTTGGCAAGCTTTCTGCAGAAGTACGGGTAGCTATTACGACTAATAAAGGGGTTGATTCCGTCGTATTGAATCAGTAGCTTTAATATATGAAAACCATATCCATCCTTGTTCCGGAATCCGCCGTCATGGAAACGGTGGCCGATCCCCGGTATCTTTTCACTACGGCCAACCAGTTCCTGGAGGCCAGCGGCAGGGAGCCCCTGTTTCAGGTGCAGCTGGTGGCCGAAAAGCCTGAAGTACAATTGCATGATGGCATTTTCTCTGTACATGTTGACAAGACCTTTGATGCAGCAGGTGCTTCCGACCTGGTGATCGTGCCGGCGGTACTCAGAAACTTCAGGAGCATCGTGGAGCGCAATGCGGCAGCTGTTCAATGGATCCGGGACAGTTACCTGGCGGGCGCCGAAATCGCATCCCTCTGCGTGGGATCCTTTCTGCTGGCAGCCACGGGACTGCTGGATGGAAAAAGCTGCTCCACCCACTGGGCCTTTTACGGCGAGTTTCGCGAGATGTACCCGCAGGTCACCATCATGGATGGGCATATCGTTACCGACGAAGGCGGCATTTACTCCAGCGGAGGGGCCAACTCCTGCTGGAACCTCTTGCTGCACCTGCTGGAAAAATATACGGACCGCGACATAGCCATCCTGGCGGCCAAATATTTTGCCATAGATATTGACCGAAAGAGCCAGGCGGCTTTTGCCATGTTCCGCGGGCAGAAAGACCATAAGGATCCCGAAGTGCGCCGCACCCAGGATTTCATCGAGACCAACTACATGGAAAAAATGACGGTGGAGCAACTGGCCGGCGAGGTAGCCATGGGCAGGAGAAGCCTCGAGCGCCGCTTCAAGGATGCCACCGGCAACACCATCGCGGAATACATCCAACGGGTGAAGATCGAAGCGGCCAAGCGGAGTTTTGAAGGCACCCGCAAGAATATCAATGAAGTGATGTTTGATGTGGGCTATACCGATACCAAAGCATTCCGGAGTGTTTTCCGGAAGATCACAGGACTGAATCCCATCGATTACCGGAACAAATACAACAAGGGGGAGATGGAAGGAAGAAATGCCCGGATGGCTTAACTAACATGAATGGGGAACCGAATATCAGTTCCCCATCATTATGTCTGGCTAAGGTTAATTCAGCGTATCCCTTGTTAAGGAAGTATCGGGAGTTATGATGGTAGCGGTGTCCACCACCACGGTAGAATCCCGCTTCACGTCAACAGATGTGCGGGTTTCACTTTCACAAGCTGCAAACAATAGTGTCATCGTAACTGAGGCCAATAGAACAAATGTCTTTTTCATAATAGTTGTATTTAAGTAAAGGAATAGTCAGGTACGGTAACAATTGTCCATCTAAGGCATAAACTATACCATGCCGCAGCAGGCGTCAGTGCCGGGGAAGCTGCTCCACATATCGTTGATAATCGCGGATAAAACCTTCCTGGTGGCGGTTGATATTATGCAGCACAACGCGGTTGGCGCCGGCTTTTGCGAAAGCCTGCACGGTTTCCTGCAGGGCGGCCATATCGGTGTAAATGGGTATATTTTTTTCGATCTCCTCCCGGGTGATCTGTTCCCCCTCGCGGTCAAATTCTTCCACCTTTTCGAGGGTAGCCAGTTTGTCCATGCCCACCAGGTTGCTGCGCCACTGGTCGTAGGCGCCGTCGATGGCAGCCCGGCGGTCCGGATGATAACTGAAGGAATACTGGGCGTAGACCGGCTTATCCCCGCCTGCCATCTGGCGGAAATACAGGATCTTTTTGCCCAGGTCTTCCGCATCGCTGCCCGTGGTCAGCAGGCCTTCGGCCCAGGTGCCGCACCAGGTTACCGTATCTAACGATAAGGCAGCACCGAAAATGGGAGGTGGTTCCTTGGGAAGGGAATACAAGCGGGCATGCCTGACCTTGACCAGGCCGTGAAAATTGACGGTATCACCTGCCAGCAGTTTCCGGATGATGTGGGCGCACTGTTCCAGTCTTTTATTGCGGAGGATCTTCTCGGGCCAGCCCTCGCCCGTGATCATTTCATTGATGGCTTCGCCGCTGCCCAGCTCTATGCCAAATCTTCCGGGGAACATTTCAGCCAGTGTTGCGGCGGCCTGGGCCACGATGGCCGGGTGGTAGCGCTGCCCGGGGGCGCACACCACACTGAACGGCAGGCTGGTGGCCTGCATGGCCGCCCCCAGCCAGCTGAAGGAAAAGCCGCTGTTGCCTTGGCGCTTGCTCCAGGGATGAAAATGATCGGAGCTGTGGATGGCCTGGAACCCGCATTGTTCGGCCATTACAGCCAGTTTCACCAGTTCGGAGGGGGCAAACTGTTCGTGCGATGCATGGTAGGCCACTTCGGTGGTATTATGCATCGTAGTTTTTTATGGTGTGGTTTTCCAATGCATATTTCAGGCGGGCCATATCTTCCTGTATGGCGCGTTCAAAAGCGGGTGTCAGCAGTTTAGCCGCGGCGGCACCCACCACCCCTGCTGCCGGCCGGTAGGAGAGGTTGACCTGCAAGAGGGTGCCCCCGTCTACCCCATCCTGGAAGCCGATCTTACCGGAGGTCTCCACCCCGGAACCGGGAACGGAAGTCCACCCGATCAGGTAGCCCGGCTCGTCCTTAACGGTTTCGGCGGTCCAGCTGATCTCGCCCAGTCCGGCAGGCCCCTGGATGGTCCATTGCGACAACTGCTGGGAGATGGGTTCCACCGATTGGATATGCCGCAGGATCACCGGCAGGTTCTGGAACCGGCGCCAGTATTCGTATACTTCCATGCGGGGACGGTTGATAAATATTTCATGCGAGAAGTTGATGTTTCGGGCCATATCGGGGAGCTTTTTCTTCCCCAGCAGGTGATAAATGCCACAATACCCATAAATACCCCGCATCAGCAGGTAGGCGCCGGTGAGTAGTTCCGACTTCCGGAACTGGCGGGGATGTTTGATGGCATCCACGATCATCATGGAACCGGAAATGGCTGTCACTACGCGTTCCAGCGGTGATACGTTCACCGGCACTCTCCGGTAAGCCCAATCTTTCGTCATCATAAAAAAGGTTTTGATTCATCCCGGAAAACAAAAAAACCTTGCCATCAGAAAGACAGCGCCAGCGATGTGGTAAAGAAGGGATCGTATGCCGACAGGTACCGGGCCTCCAGGCGCCAGAGCAGGTTCCGGTGAAAGGAGCGGTCGTAATTCAGGGATGCCCCCCAGGTATTGAAGCCTGGTTCTGTTTCACCATCTATGATAACCCCATGTTCATCGCGATACTGCTCCAGGCGACCGGAGAGATAAGCATTTTCGCCGGATTGATAGCGCAGGATCAGGACCGGGGAGTACCAGGAATGGTAAGCCCGGCTGCCCCTGGCCGACTGCTCCATGCCAATATCAAAACCCATCGTCAACTGAAGCTTAGGCTGCAGTCCGAAGATCCCATACAGGTTGTGGAAATAGCGGTATTGCCTGCTGCTGTCGGGCTTGTCGTTTCCGATGAAAGAGCTGGCGTTCAGGGTAACACCATCCGAGGGGCGCCAGGTCAGCTGGTGTCCGAAAGCCAGGGAATTATTGCCGTCGGGTCTTTTGATCCGCTGCCAGCCGTTCAGGATCAAAGCGGCCGCATACCATCTGCCGTTACCGCTGCTGTAAGAAAAGCGTACACCGCTTTCATAATAGGGTGAATTTTCTGCCTGCAGGCTCCTGGTGAGGGTGGGACAATCCTTTCCGATAGCGGATTCAAACCCGATATGCGAGGGCAGGATGCCCGCATCCAGCCAGAGTTCACGGCTGGCAGAAAGTTTGATGCCTGCATTGGCTTCCAAAAGGTTCCGGAGCACACCCGGTTCAGCCGCCAGGTTGGCATTCATGTAGGTTCCGGTACCAATAGCCAGATGGGCCCGCACCCGCTGATCCGCAAAGCCGGCTTTCAGCATTCCCAGGTTGAGGTTGAATTCGTTGTGCCGGTTATAAGAATACAGGTACGATGGCCTGTTGTGGTTGGCCGGCCGCGAAAGGTCGTATCCGTAATACGGTTCCAGGTAAACAGAGAAAGAAATTTTCCGGGGCAGGGAATCGGTTGCCTGTGCCTGTGAATAATTTACCAGCAGCAGCAAACCCGGAATTATGGCAGCATTCAGAATGACCTTTCTGTTACGCATACTCATGGTCGTTCGATCCGGCTAACCCGGATGTCCACCGGTGAAACGATCAACGGAAACTTCTCTACCATCACTTTTCCGGGGTCCAGTCCAAAGGCTTTCTCTTCAGACAGGCTGATGCGTTTCAGGAAAAAATGAAAGCGCATGACCATCTTTTCCATGATCGATAATTCATTGTCCTGGCTAAGGTATTTCTCCATCACGATAAACTGGAAATCGCCGGCCACATTATTCTTACCCAGGCTTTCGTAGCGGCTGGTCACGTTCACTTCCCGGTTCTCTACCAGGTCTTCCATCACTTTCCGGAAAAGCAGGTCTATCCTGGGTTGTACGCGAAATCCCAGCCGGAAATCCACCCGGATGATATCGTTCGGAATGATATGTTCTACCGAGTATTCCGCCGTATAGGGGTCATCCAGGGTGTCTACATGTATGAACCAGTAAATGTCTGCACGCTTCGGTTTTTTATAGAGCACCGAATACATGATCTTGTGTTCGATCTCTTTTCGGTTGTCCGCGCTGGTGAGGTAAACCAGGTGTGTGGCATATTTGGGAACCGATTTGTCGTTACTGAGTTCCTGGAGTTTGGGAATGTAATTATCGAGCCGGACGAATTCCACGTACCGGTTCTTGATCCTGCGGGCCCGGTACCAGTCGTACATCACCAGGAAGAGCAATCCGCCAATCAGTAAGGTTACATAACCGCCGTGCGTGAACTTCACCATATTGGCCCAGAGGAAAGACAGTTCAATGGTGAGGTACACGCCTAAGTAGAGATAGACCAGTGCGGGGGGTGTTCGCCGCAACACCAAAAAGTTGGCAAAGAGGATGGAAGTCGCGATCATACAAAGGGTGATGGCCAGCCCATATGCTGCTTCCATATTGGCCGCTTTCCTGAAATACAATACGATACCAATACATCCTGCAAAGAGCAGGAGGTTGATGGCGGGGATAAAAAGCTGACCACGGGCTTCGGTAGGATAAATGATCCGGAACTTGGGCCAGAGGTTGAGGCGCATCGCCTCACTGATAAGCGTAAACGAACCGGAAATGAGTGCCTGGCTGGCGATGATGGCTGCAGCCGTGGCAATGGCTATACCGAAGTAAAGGAACCAGTGCGGCATGACCCCGTAGAACGGGTTAAAGCCCGTTTCCAGCAATTCCGCAGAAATGTTTTGCCCCTTGTAATTATGCAATAACCAGGCGCCCTGGCCCAGGTAATTGAGGATCAGGCAGGACTTCACGAATATCCAGGAATAGCGGATATTCCATTTACCGCAATGGCCCAGGTCAGAATACAAGGCTTCGGCGCCCGTGGTGCAGAGGAATACGCCGCCCAAAATATAAAAACCGTTGGGATAGGTAGCCAGCAGGTGAAACGCGTACCAGGGATTGATAGCCTTGAAAACACTGAGGTCATCGGAGATATGCACCAGTCCCAGGGTTGCCAGCATCAGGAACCAGATGGCCATTACAGGACCAAAGGACCTCCCGATAAAAGCGGTACCAAATTGCTGCAGGAAGAACAAAACCGAAAGAATGCCGATCACGATATAAATGATACTCACCTGGCTGATATGGGATAAGGCCGGCACCTGTTTCAATCCTTCAATAGCGGAAGTGACCGAGATGGGCGGGGTGATCATGCCATCTGCCAGCAGGGCAGCCCCCCCGATCATAGCAGGAATCACCAGCCATTTTCTTCTTCTGCGGACCAATGCGTACAGGGAAAACACACCGCCTTCGCCCCGGTTGTCGGCGCGCAGGGTGAGGATCACATATTTGATGGTGGTTTGAAGGGTCAGGGTCCAGATGATGCAGGACAACGCTCCTACGATCAGTTCTTCGGTGATGGTCTTGCCGCTGGTGATAGCATTCAAAACATAGAGAGGAGAGGTTCCAATATCGCCGTAAATGATTCCCAGTGCGATGAGTAAGCCTGCGGCATTAACCTTGTGGTGTGCTGACATGTTGCCTTGATTGAAAAGGCAAAACTACTGGCAGGCAACCCGTCGCGCACGTATCGGACCAGATTTCAAAAAAATCTTTATAAAATCTTTATATCCTCCCGGTAATTTTGGCCTCATGTCTTTCCTGCCCACTTACCGGCTCGGCAAAACGAAACAATACACGTACAGCATCCTGGCAGTGTTATTGGTGGCGCTCCTGTGTTTCCTGTTGTCGGCCTATATCGATTACCGGGTAGTTGCTTTTATCTTATTGGTAACCGTATCGCTGATTGCGGTCAGTTTTGACATAAGGCCGGTATTAGTGGCTGCCATACTGAGCGCGTTGATCTGGGACGTGTTTTTCATTCCGCCCACTTTCACCCTGGTAGTGAGCAATACCGAAGATGCGGTGCTGCTGGCCATGTATTTTATTATTGCGATGATCAACGCGGTGCTGACCACCCGGCTGCGGAAAATGGAGGAGCTGGCGCGCCAGCGGGAGGAGCGAACCAAGGAACTTCGGTTATACAACACCTTGCTGAACTCCCTCTCGCATGAATTAAGGACACCCATCGCCACCATCATAGGCGCCACCGATAACCTGCTGGAAAACGATGCCAGGTTGTCGGTTTCCAACCGGGTGGTATTGTTGACCGAGGTATCGGCAGCTGCGTTGCGACTGAACCAGCAGGTAGAGAACCTGCTGAACATGTCGCGCCTGGAATCCGGGTATTTGCAACCCAGCAAGGACTGGTGTGATATCGAAGAACTGGTTCACAGCATCAAAAGAAAATTCGATGACGCGAAACCAGGGCATTCCATACAAGTAACCGTTCAGCCGGAGCTACCCCTGTTCCTGACCGATAAGACGCTGCTGGAGCAGGTGTTATACAACCTGGTCAACAATGCCGTCGTCCATACTCCGCCCGGAACCAGCATCCATATACAGGCTGGCAGTCAGAACGGTACGCTGGAGCTAACGGTGGAGGATACCGGAACTGGATTCCCGGAAGCGGAAATCGGGTTGGTCTTTGAAAAGTTTTACCGGTTAAAAAACACTACTGCCACCGGAACGGGCCTGGGTCTTTCCATTGTAAAGGGTTTTACAGAAGCATTAGGAGGAACCGTTTCTTTAGAGAACAAGGAAGCGGGAGGTGCCCGTATCACCGTCAGGATACCCGCCATTACTTCACCATCAACCATGGTCCATGAATAAGGCACATATCCTGGTCATTGAGGATGAGCCGGCCTTACGGACGCTCCTGGAGATCACCCTCCAAACGAACCATTACGCGGTGAGTATGGCAAAAAGGGCGAAGGAAGGTTTGATCATGGCAGAAAACCATCCCCCCGAGTTGATTTTGCTGGACCTGGGACTTCCCGACCAGGACGGCCAGGAAACCTTAAAGATGCTGCGCAGCTGGTACACGAATCCCATTATCATATTGTCGGTACAAAAAACAGAAGAAGGTATTGTGCGGGCATTGGATAACGGCGCCAACGATTACCTCACCAAGCCCTTCCGCACCGGCGAGTTATTGGCACGCATCCGGGCAGCGTTAAGGTCGGTAACTACGGAAGACAATGAGAGCATCCTGGAATTCCGGAACCTGACCATCAACCTGGCGGAGCGTACGGTGAAAAAAAACCAGGAATGGATAAAGCTCACCTCCACGGAATACAGCCTGCTGGCTTTGATGGCCCGGAACGAGGGGAAAGTGCTGACCCACTCCTATTTGCTTCGGGCAGTATGGGGGCCGGGATTTATCAACCAGTCGCAGTACCTGCGGGTGTTCATCGCGCAGCTGCGCAAGAAGATCGAGGACGATCCCAACGCACCCGTATTCCTGCAGACGGAGTCGGGTGTCGGCTACCGGTTCATGGGGAGCTGACTGCGGATGACCGGATATTTCCTGCTTTCATTACATTTGAATAACATTTCGCCTTTTTTGTTATAGTCCTCTATCCAGCCTGCCATCATTTGCCGGGGCTGTACCTACTGTTATTACCAGGAATCAAGCTGACTGCACCATAGCACCATCCCCGGCGGATGGGAACTGTAATCCCCTGCCCTGTATTCCGTAATCACTGAAAATCGAACAGTAACTATGAAGGTTTCTACAAATACGGTTTATGACCTGCTGGTGCGGATGCGGCAATACTTCACTTTTGGAGATACGCTGAAGGATTACGCTGCCGATGCCCCCCTGCGCTCCGAGTTGTTCAATTCAGACCAGATGGAGAAACAGGGAAGAACAGTAGCCGCTTCGCACCAGCTGGCGGAAGGCAAAGCCCCGGACCAGTTACTGAAGCGGCTGGCGGAAAACGAGAAGGTGCTGCTGGAGGTGAGGAACCTGCTGAGTGATACCTTGAAATCCAAGCGCTTTATAACCCCTGCCGGCGAGTGGCTGCTGGATAATTTCTACCTGGTGGAAGAGCAGATCGTGATCGGTAAAAAACACCTCCCCAAAGGGTATAGCCAAAGCCTGCCGCGACTGGCCAACGGTCCATCCGAAGGGTTACCCCGGGTTTACGATATTGCGCTGGAGATCATTTCACACAGCGACGGGCGGCTGGACCTGCGCAGCCTGACCCGCTTTGTAGCCGCCTACCAGAGCCAGACCAAACTGAAGCTGGGCGAGCTGTGGGCCATCCCTATCATGCTGCGGCTGGCGCTGATCGAAAACCTGCGGCGCGTAGCCACGCAGGTGGCCATGGATAAGATCGACCAGAACCTGGCCGATTACTGGGTGGATGAGATGATGGAGGCGATCGGCAAGAACCCGCGGAACCTGATCCTGCTCATCGCCGATATGGCGCGGTCGAAACCACCCCTCGACAGTCCCTTTGTAGCCGAGTTCACCCGGCGGCTGCAGGCCATGGGACCCAACCTGGTATTACCCCTCACCTGGCTGGAGCAGGAGCTCGCCGAGCTGGGAACCACCAGCAATGAGCTGGTGAACCTGGACAACCAGAAGCAGGCGGCCAGCCAGGTTTCGATGAGTAACAGCATCACCAGCCTGCGGTTTCTGAGTACCACCAACTGGCAGGAGTTCGTGGAAACCCTCAGCGCGGTAGACCAGGTATTACGGGAAGACCCCGAAGGCACCTATGCGCAGATGGATTTCAACACCCGCGACCGGTACCGGCATGTGATCGAAAACGTGGCCAAGAAAAGTCCGCTGACCGAATACGAGATCGCGGTTACCGCGCTGGAGCTGGCGCAGCAGCACCCGGCCGGCACAAAACACTCCAAAAAGTTATCGCATGTAGGTTATTACCTGGTAGACAAAGGCGCCCGGGAACTAAGGAAAAGAATAAAGGTGCAACTGGGGCTAAGAGAGCGGATGAACCTGTATTTCTCCAAACATCCCTTTAGTTTTTATGTGATCACTTTTTTAGTGATCGTGGCCCTGCTGACTGCATCGCTGGCCTACCTGGCCTGGTTCCCGGGAATGGAATGGTGGCCGTTGCTGCTGATCGTTTTTTTCGGGCTGATAGCCACCAGCCAGTTCGCGGTACTATTTGTGAACTGGGCGTCTACCCTGTTGGTAAAACCCCAGGCGCTGCCCCGCATGAATTATGTGAAGGGGTTGCCGCCGGAAGCCCGCACGCTGGTGGTCATCCCCACCATGCTGACCGATGAGGAAGCGGTAGAGCAGTTACTGGAGTCGGTGGAAATCCATTACCTCGCCAACATGGATGAGCACCTGCACCTGGCCCTGCTGACCGATTTTGCCGATGCGCCGCAGGAAACCCTGCCGGGAGATGATACCCTTCTGGAACTGGCAGCCACCGGCATTGAAAAACTCAACAGCAGGTATGCCCGCGAAAAAAGCGAGGTCTTTTTCCTGCTGCACCGCCCGCGGAAATGGAATGCCGCAGAAGGCGCCTGGATGGGTTATGAGCGGAAAAGAGGCAAGCTGGCAGCGGTCAACGACCTGATCCGCACCGGCAATAAAGCCAATTTTTCCCTGGTGGTAGGGCATCCGGATGTGCTGACCAATGTGACCTATGTGATCACGCTGGATACCGATACGCAGTTGCCGCGGGAATCCGTCTGGAAGATGGTATCCACGATGGCCCATCCCCTGAACGAGCCGGTCTTCCATTCGCGGAAAGAAAGGGTTACGGAGGGCTATGGCATTATGCAACCAAGGGTAGCCGTTAGTATGCCGGGGCGCAACAGCTCCTTTTATGCGCGCATGCACGCCCTGGATGCGGGGCTGGACCCCTACACGAGGGTAAGCTCCGATGTTTACCAGGATCTCTTCCGGGAGGGCTCCTATATCGGCAAAGGCATCTATAAGGTAGAGGCCTTTGAACAGGCGCTCTGTGACCGTTTCCCGGAAAACCGCATCCTGAGCCACGACCTGCTGGAAGGCTGCCATACCCGGTCGGCGCTGTTAAGTGATGTGCAATTCTATGAAGCCTACCCCGATGCCTACCTGGCGGATGTAAAGAGAAGGCACCGGTGGACGAGGGGCGACTGGCAGATCCTCACCTGGTTACTTCCGTTTGTTCCGGGCAGCAAAAAAAACTGGCGCAGGAACCGGATATCCAGCCTCTCGGTATGGAAAATCTTCGACAACCTGCGGCGCAGCCTGGTGGCTCCCGCCTTCCTGGTGTTGTTCCTGGCCGGCTGGGTGCTGTTGCCTAATGCCATGCTGTGGACGGTGGTGCTGGTGGCATTACGGTTTTTACCGGACATCCTGCAGGTGGGGTGGGAGCTGCTGCACAAGCCCGAAGACATCAGCTGGAACGAGCATTACCGCGAATCGATGCGGAAGGCCACTTCCGGTTTCCTGCTGCAGGTATTTAATATTGCGGCGCTGCCCTTTGAAGCCTGGTACACCCTGGATGCCATCGCCAGCTCCATCTGGCGCATGCTGGTATCCAAAAAACACCTGCTGGAATGGACGCCGCATAGTTCTGTATCCTTGCCCGATAACGGTTCGCTGGCCGGGACCTATGCCGTCATGTGGAGTTCGGTGCTGGTGGCGCTGGCGGGCAGCGGGCTGCTGGCCTGGTATCATCCCATGGCGCTGCTGGTAGCAGGTCCCATACTGGTCCTGTGGTTTTTGTCGCCCGCCCTGGCCTGGTGGATCAGCAAACCGCTGGAAACCAAAAAGATCGCTCTCAACGAAGAAGAGCAGGTCTTCCTGCGAAAAACTGCCCGCAGGACCTGGGGCTTTTTCGAGGCATTTGTGACGGAGGAGGAAAACTGGCTGCCGCCGGACAACTACCAGGAACATCCGGCCGGAGTGATCGCCCACCGGACCTCCCCCACCAATATCGGTTTATCGCTGCTGGCCAACCTGGCAGCCTTTGACTTCGGTTATATCCCCGTCGGCACCCTGGTAACCCGCACCCATAATACGATACAGGTGCTGCAGCGGATGGAGAAATACCGCGGCCACCTGTACAACTGGTACGATACCCGCACCCTGCAGCCCCTGTACCCCCGCTACGTATCGTCGGTAGACAGCGGTAACCTGGCGGGCCACCTGATCACGCTGAAACAAGGGCTCTTACAGTTGCCCGACAGCAATATCCTTTCCCCGCGCTTCCTGGAAGGGCTGCGGACCACTTACCAGGTGGTGCTGGAAGAATTGAAAGGCCGGAAGTTCCCGGCGCTTCAGAAGTTCGGGAAAGAACTGGACCGGTTTGCGGAAGAAACCGCGCCTTCGTTGCGGACCGCCAAGTTATTCCTCTACAACCTGGCCAGTTACCTGGAACTGTTGGGCCATGAGCTCCGGGAAGATCCGGGTGATGATGCTTCCTGGTGGATCGATGCCCTGGGCAGCCAGGTGCGTTCCCAGATCGACGACCTGCTGTATATGGCGCCCTGGCTGGTATTACCGCCGCTGCCCGCAGCGTTTAAAGACCTGCAGGAACTGGAAAGGATGACCACCCTCCGCCAGCTGGCAGATGCGGATATCCGGTTTGACCGCAACATTGAACAATACCAGTCAACCGCAGCGGGAGCCGAAGATTACCAGCTGCTGTCAAGGCTGCAGGCGGCCCTGAAAAAAGGCAGTGAGCGGGTGATCCAGCGGCTGGCCACCATCGATATCCTGCAGGCCTCCTGTGAGGACCTGGCAGATATGGAATATAATTTCCTCTACGACAAGTCCAGGCATTTGCTGAGCATTGGCTACAATGCCGAGGAAAACCGGCGCGACGCCTCTTATTACGACCTGCTGGCGTCGGAAGCCCGGCTGGCCACCTTCGTGGCTATCGCCCAGGGGAAACTGCCGCAGGAAAGCTGGTTTGCGCTGGGCCGCTTATTGACCAACTATGGCTTTGACCCCGTACTGCTGTCCTGGAGCGGCTCCATGTTTGAATACCTGATGCCCCTGCTGGTGATGCCCACTTATGAGAACACCCTGCTGGACCAGACCATGAAAACGGCGGTGGCCAAGCAGATAGAATACGGGCGCACCCGCGAGCTGCCCTGGGGCATTTCCGAATCGGGATATAATATGGTGGATGTTCAGATGAATTACCAGTACAAGGCTTTCGGGGTACCGGGACTGGGATTGAAGCGGGGCTTAAGCGATGACCTGGTGATTGCCCCCTACGCTTCTGTGATGGCGCTGATGGTGGAGCCGGAGCAGGCCAGCCAGAACCTGAAGCTGCTGGCGGAGGAAGGCTTCCAGGGAAGGTACGGTTTCTACGAAGCGGTGGATTATACCGGCGGGCGACTGCCGCGGGGGCAGACCCATGTGGTGGTCCGCTCTTTCATGGCCCACCATAAGGGGATGAGTTTTCTCTCGCTGGCCTACCTGTTGCTGGACAAGCCCATGCAGGCGAGGTTTGAGGCAGAGCCGCAGTTCCAGGCAACCCTGCTGTTATTACAGGAGCGCATTCCGAGGGCCACAATTTTCCATTCGCACACCGCTGACCTTTCCGAAACCAGGATACAACCGGAAGCGCATGAAACCCGGGTGATCACCACCACCGATACACCCTTGCCGGAAGTGCAGCTGTTGTCTAACAGCAAATACCAGTTGATGATCACCAATTCCGGTGCCGGTTACAGTCGCTGGAAAGGCATTTCGCTTACCCGTTGGCGGGAGGATGGCACCTGTGACGACTACGGTGTATTTTGTTATATCAAGGATATTGAATCGGGGGCCCTCTGGTGCAACACGTTCCAGCCGGTGCGCAGGCAGGCCAAGAGTTTCCATGTGGTCTTCTCGCAGGGGCATGTGGAGTTCCGGCGCCGCGACGATGGCTTTGAGACGAAAACCGATATTATTGTTTCCCCCGAAGACGATATCGAGATCCGGAGGGTACGCATCACCAACCGCGGCTCTTCCCCGAAAGTGCTGGAGCTGACCAGTTATGCCGAAGTGGTGCTGGCGCCGGCGGCGGCGGATGCGGGGCACCCGGCTTTCAGCAACCTCTTTGTGCAGACCGAGCTGTTGCCGGACTATCCTGCCATCCTCTGCAGTCGCCGCCCCCGCTCCGCCAGTGAGCAACCGCCCTGGATGTTCCACCTGGTGACGGTGCAGGGTGCGGTTTCCGAGGCCGTCTCCTTTGAAACCGACCGCATGCAGTTCACGGGCAGGAGCCACGACCTGGGCAACCCGGCGGCCCTCCAGGTCAACGGTCCCCTTTCCGGGACCCAGGGTTCGGTGCTGGACCACATCGTTTCCATCCACCACCGCAACCATGTGCAG
>CBFGLD010000034.1:0-20630 GCA_965649495.1 uncultured Flavihumibacter sp.
GACCACCAGTCGACATTTGTTATCGGCCGCCATACCTACGTAATAGGTTTTGGTCGTTGGTACATTGATACGAACTACAAATCCTACCGGTTCGCCCACGGGTACTGCGGTACATCCCCAGACACCGGCCCGGTTAAGCACGCCTTCGGTGTAGCTCATGTTAGGGTTATTCCAGGGAGCCTGGTTGACCCAGTGCTGAATCGTTCCTGTACCATTCTGGTTGTAACCTGCTGCGTAAATGAGTGCACCATACTTTGCATACACCGGATAGGTAGCCTCGCACACGTTGATCTGGGTACCGTTATTGACAGCAGCTTCAGTCAACGTACGACTACAGGTAAGTCCGTCCGGAGACAGCGTCCATCCTACCGGGCAGGGATCTCCGCCGCCGGTACAGCTGGCCTGATCTGGGAGGAATGCCAGGGAAGCCAGATCGTATATCACACTGATGGTTACCGTACAGTTAACCGGGGGGTTAATCTGATCCGAAATGGAGATGACTACCTGGTGTTGCGGAGTGATGGAAGGATCCAGCAAACTGTTGTTCTTCAGTTTCAGCTGCAAAGTAGCAGGATCGAATTCAAAGACATCCGGTACGGTTTGACTTACCAGCAGAAAAACCAAGGCATCGTTCTCCGGATCTTCCACGTTATTCAACGTCAGCAATACCTCTCCGGTTGGAGTGGTATCCAGAATGGTCAGCGCGTAGTTAACCGGCTGCGGCGGCTGATTGATGTGAATCAGGTTAATCACTACCAGGGTATCTACCTGGTGCGTTCCGTCGTTCACCCGTACCGTCAATTCATACCGGGCTTGCTGATCCACGTCCAGCTGTCCGCTGGCTGCAATGAAGATTTTCCCGCTCAGCAAATCGATGCTGAAATGACCGGCTTCGTTACCGTTTATCAGCGTATAGGTCAGGCCGTTGTTTTCCCGATCGGTAGCTTGTACGTCGAAGACTTCGGTACCACCGGGCTGAGTATCCTCTACCGTTACTTCTCCCCCGATGACTACCGGTGCCTGGTTTACCATGGTTACGTTTACGGTGAGTACAAACGGATCGTTGCCCAAAGAGTTTACGCCCTTGCCTGTTATCTCATAGTAGTTCTCCTGAAAGAAATCCAATGCTCCGATCAACCTTACTTTACCGGTAGCCGCCTCCAAGGCAAATTTAGCATTGGGAGCATCGAAGTAGAAGTTGTCCACAAACTGTCCCTGCACGGTTCCAACAACTGTACCGATAGGAGTATTCTCCGGAATCTCCAGGAACAGGTTCTCTGCTACCGGCAAGTTTTCTGTAGGACAATTGTAAGCCGTGGCATTCACGCCCAAGTACTCCAGGTACCGGCCGTCTTTGCGTACGATGGTTCCTACCGGAAGCGTAGCCAGATCTGCAGGATCGTACTCCTGGAAGTTCGCTACCTGGACCGTACGGTTTTTCGCCGTCAGCAGAATTCGTTTGTAAGTAGGGTCGTACCCGATGGTATACCCGTTACCGGTGAATACGTTCTGGTCTTTGAGTCGCAGGAACTGCTGAAAGAAAGTATGCAGCATACCATTGATCAGGCGCAATCCTTCTTTGTAAACAAAGATGTGCCCTTCAACAGAATCTACGAAGTAGTACCCGACAGGTGTACGTACACAAGCCAGTTCATGTTGTGTACCGGCGTACCCAAGTTTACTCGAAAGTCCCTCTTGAGGTTCGAATTGGAAAATATCCCCGCTTCCCAGGGTGACGGAGATAAGGTCACTTTCCAGCTTAGTTTTGTCCTCAGTGAGAAATAATGCATGCTCGTGGTGTATTAACAGCCGATCGTCCATCCCTTCCAGGTTGATGATCCGGCCCATATTCTTTTGGGTTTCGTAATAATCCAGCGGCAACCACGTACGCCAACTGCGGTATTTGGTCTGCCGGCTCAGTTTACCTCCGCGGTGAATCCGATGCGGATGTAAGGTAATTTCTTCGGCATACGTATTGAAGACACCGGCACTGATGAGATCGTCCAGGGCATTGGCATCTTTGTTGTACCCGAACTGGTTGGGATCAAAGCTACGAGAAAACTGGGTGAGGTAATTGTCCCGGCTGCCCACCACCAGTGGACTTTTTGGATAGTACCTGCTGTAAAGATTGCCGGGGTCCTCGTACCGGGCGTACAGGTTGGATGCTGTCTCGCAGATAAACCTACGAACTACCCGGGTGCCTTTGGCCATCTGATCGGCATTGTTGCCCTGGGCCCAGTCGCTCCAGCCATAGGTGTGAAACGAATAGTCGCTGATGTAGGTATCGCCCTGATAAAATACGGTGCTGTTATTGATCTCTTCGGAAGCTCCGGCCCGCACCAGGCTTTGTCCCGTGAACGGAGCATATAGTTCTTCCCGGTCCGCCATCAGGTTTGCCAGAAAAGTCGTTTCGTATTGTAAGGTATTGGCCCGGTTACGCTTGGTACCGTGCGCGTGCGTATACACTTCGTTATCGGGAATGAGTTTCTCCGGAGTACTGAACACACCCCCCAGGTAAGCTTCCACTCCGATGTTTTGCCACTTACCGGTAGGGATGTTATTGGGAACCTGGATCGGACGCTTGGTTTCGCTAGTATCGATGCGCTTGATGCGTTTGAATGGTAAGGTAGGGATATCACCTTTCTGCAGGTAATCCAATAGGTATACGATCGGAGCATCATTGTGCGAGCCTTCTCCGTAGTCCCCGTCTTCGATCACTCCACCGGTTCCCCGGATATTGGTACGCCGTAACTTCAGTTCCAGAGAGAAGTACGTTGGCAAAATATTGGGATCGTTGTACAGGTAATCAAACCCGTGGAAATGAAAGATGGACTGATCCAGGCGGATGGGTTTTTCATCAGAATCGTCGAAGTCCGTAAAGCTGGAGAAATTCCCACCGGTAGAAAAATACAGGGCAGCGTTGAATTCCGGCTCGTTGTGCTTACGTCCACCAAACAGCAGCAAACTTTGTCCCAGCACGGTAGAATTACCCAGGGTCCGCTTGGCATAGAAGATCTCCCAGCCAATGATCTCATCAGCATATTCTGCCGGAATGATGACGTTTTCAACACTGATGCCCAACTGATCCAGCTTGCGCCGGCCGTATTCAGGTTCTGCTGCATACAGATGCTGTTTGCACCAGCTGACCGACGGCATGCGGTGGTGCCGCACGAGCTGTCCCCGCAGGTCTTCTCCACCCACAGCAGATGCATCGTAGTCATCGGTGTTGGGGTACGTCTCTACACTGTTCTGCCACTTGCCCATGGCACCCGATTTAGAGGTCAGGTCAAATTCCGGTATGGTATCCTCCAGGCGAAATTTAGGAGTATTGACTCCTTCCAGTACGCCGGCGGAAGAGGCCGCCAGGTCTGCACCGGTGAGTGCCGGCCCGGGAATGTGATAAGCCGGTGTGGAAGACCCACCCCTGCGCTTGTAACGGATGTAAAACGCATACACTTCCCGGTGCATGAACGCTTTCTTGGTCCCATCGGCTACTTCCGGCAGCGGAGGATCTACCGTTATCAAACTGCTGTGCCAGCGCAGTTTTACCAGGCTGGCGTATGGCTGCATCTTTAATTCTCCTTCACTTTCCAGGTCGGCAATGTAGAGCGCATCATTCAACTGCCCCATCGTACCCACCCGCTTATACACTCGCATGGGAATAAGGATCTCTTCCATCCCGATGGTCTCGGTAAGTTCCGCTCCGGTGTAAAGCACCGATCCTTCTACTACCATGGGGGTAGAATTCAGCATTTGGACAGCACTGGTTACCCCGTTGATCTTGCTGATGATGGCTACCTGTACGTTCTCGTAAGCCGGATCAATCTTACCAATCTTTATCAGCAGCGCCTGGTCGGTAACCTGACCGCTGGTACCGGTGATGATCTTGGGAGCACTTACAGCCAGGAAAGACGTTTCGGTCCCATCCTTTTTTACCAGGCGGACCGCGGCGTAATACGCTCCCGGCAGCAAAGTTCCACCGCTTTGCAAATCGGTTTCCACGCTGGGCAATTTGGCCACTGGGAAGAGCATCATGTCCTGCAGGGATGTTACCTGCGGATTGTCAAAATTCAGGTAGAAAGGTGGCAAATGCTTATCGGTGAATGCACCCACCAGCTCTCCTTTGTAGTTCCGTTGTACTTCTCCAATGATGTACCGATCGGTATTAAAGCCCAGTTTGAACGGCAGCAACCGGTCGTCCAGGATGGGCTCGTACACGTCGTTGTCAATATCGTAATACCCGATGGCACTATCGGTATTGTTGGTGGAGAAAATGATCGGGTACCGATCGGTCTCCAGTACTCCCATCGGAATGAACGGAATCTGAGCGCTGCTGGGCAAGAAACCCGGTTCGTTGATCGTGGCGCCTTTCACGTGCCCCTGTATCCCGTTTTTACCGAAGGGGTACGTTCCTGCTGGCTGTTCCTGTGGCCTGGTATCCCGGCTGAGTTTATTGTACTGCTGCATGCGTTAAGTTTAAAAATCGTACATCTTTTCCCGGCTGCCCCCGTCAAAGAAACTTTCGTAATAACCACTGTTGGGCAGAAAACGTACAAAATTGTTAACCCGGCGTTCCATCTGATCCGGTGACGGCAGTCGTAATTCTGCGATGGCCCGGGGCCCGTACACCTGTTCAAAGTAGGCCATACACTTATCGAAAGAGAATTGCTTGTCTTCGTATCCGGCCCCAATCATCATGGCACGCGTGTACCAGTATAAGGCCTGTTTGTAATTCACGTTATCGGGAATGAGCGGGAACCCATCCTCGTCTGTAGCAACCGTCCGGTAGTACACGGTAATCTCTCCGTTTTCAAACGAAGTACTTAGGACACCTCCTTCGGTGAAATAGTACTGATTGGGATTGCACGGCAGCAAATTCACCTGTTCCAGTTTGGTGATGTAGTTAACGTGATTTTCTACCGACTCGACTGTAGTAACGTTCGTGGTAAAGAGCGCTGCATCTGCTGTAGCAGGGAAGGACTTATGCGCCGCAGCAGGTCTCACTCCTCCGCCTTCCGGTAACCGGAATCCTCCGTACTCCACGGCATCCAGCCAAACCAGTCCACAAGGCAGTTTGGCTTTATGGAAATGTATCTGTAGTTTTTGGGAAGCGCCTACCAAGGATTGTTCCACGTACAACATTTCCATGGCTTCGTAGAGCCACTCGTGGATATCCGGGATGAAGGAAGCATCCTGTAATTTGGTATTCCGTACAACCTTGCTGATTACTCCTCGGAGAGAGCTGAATGAGTACTGCATTGCTTGATTTTCAATGGGTAATATTTATACCGGTATTTGAGCAAGGGATCTTGCTTCAAGGCCCGGACGAATTCTATCTTAAATCCTTTTCCGCTGGCCATATTGCGCTCAGCAGGATCGAAATTGTATGAGGTTTCATTGGGCAGGAAACCACCTTTTAACCAGGCAATCCGGCAGTAATCTTCGTCGGTATAGAAAATGCGTTTCAGCTTATTATCTTCGGTGCGCAGGTTGGCTTTGTAAGTCTCGTTCCAGTTAACTACCCGTTTGTTGAAATTGCGTTCGATGCGGATGGCCTGGATCTTTCCCATTCCATGTCCCAGGGTCAGGCATTCTCCCTGGATGATGGCATCCTTGGCTTTGTGGAAATAACTCTCTACGGTTTCTTTCCAGATATGCCAGCTCATTTTCAATACAATCTTATTGCCTTCTTTGGCATAGATGTAACAGTATTTCTGCTTGAGCCGCTTTTCGTATTTACTCCACCATTCGGGATGAGCTTCCAGTAATTTTTTCGCGTAATCCAGGTAAATGGTCCGTAAGTAATGCACTGTCGGACGCTGAATCGATTTAGCCATTGATTTGTGGGTTTACTTCTACAGGTTGCGTCGTACTAACTACGATCGGTCTGCGGTTGTAATCCACTTGCAGAATCGATTGGACCACCAATTGCGTAATGTCGCCACTCATGGGAAATTCCTTGTTCCAGGCATCACAGTCTTCCACGGCTTCGCTGCAGGTACAGGAAAGTTCCGCCACTTTCATCGGATCGTCGAATACTCCGTGCACCAGTACCATGGGAGTATCCTTTTTGGACACTACAATACGCTGGTTTACGAATTCGTATCCCATAAAATTGTGGGCAAATTTTCCTTCCTGGTAAGTTCCCATGCCCGGCATGACTTCTTTCCAGGGGCTGTTTCCATCCACTCCTCCTATGTAATCGAACAGCTGGCTGCCCACGCGTACCAGAGTTGGTACTTCTGCTGTAGTCTGAGCTACCTCGCAGGCGATCAGAGCTGCACAAGGTACGTTGAGTGCCGGAGCCATTTTCAGGAAGAGGGATTGCCGGAAGAATTTACGCTGGGCCGGGTTTTTCTGCAAAGCGTTGGCGATGAGCCGGCTTCTCCAGTACTTCACCCGGTCCATCAGTTGCAGACGAAACGGAACATCCAGTTCCCGTTCCAACGTAGAAGCGATCAGGGTAGTGATCTCGTTTGGTGTCATAGTAGTACGGCTGTTTACAATATAGTAAAAAAGGGGATAGGTAGAAACCCATCCCCGTATCCAATATAACTATAGAGACGAAAAATCCTTGAAAAATTACACACCAAGTGCAAAAGCAACTTCCGCAGTGGGATTGGCTGCGCCGTTACTTGGTACGGCCAGAACAATGTGATGCTTGTGCTGATGCTGGTTAAGCGGTGTGGGAGAGGCTTCCGTACGGAAACCAGCCAGTACGTAAATGTCGTACGTACCGCCTACCACTACATTGCTGGAAGGTTTGCCGAAATCCGAAGGATTGGCGCCCTGCAGCGGGTAGTTAGTAGTTACTCCTTTGTACACATCGCTCACTTCTTCCAGTCCCAGCACCTGCTCGTACGTACCGTTCCCCAGTTTACCCGGAGTGGTGTAAGCAGCTACTGCTCCCAGATCGGCAATAGCATCTGCGGAGAAAGCAATGCGGAAAGTGATACCGGCACTCTTAGCCGTAATGGTAAGAACACCGGCAGCATTGGCTGCAGTAACAACAGGATCGGAATCCTTGTTAATCAGAGAAGCTGCGTCGTTGATCAAGGCAATGAGTTTGTTACCCAGTGTGGTGGCCGTTTCTCCTGCAGCCGCTACTACTTCGTAGTACCAGGTAGGAAACGGTTGATAACCAGGGGTAGTTTCCACGATCTTGATGCCGTACGCGTGTCCGGTTACAATGGCACCGCCAGTGAGGGTAGCGGTGGATACCTGCAGAACAGGAGCCGCATACGCTGCTTTGGAGATCTTGTAATCGGCCTTACGGAATTTGTTGGTCGTTTCCACCACCGTGCCACGCTTTACAGCAGCAAATATCTCCACGGTGTCTGCTGTAGCGGTGACAGAACCAGGAATCAATGCCAGGGTGTTGGCGTTAAAGAATCCAAACTCACCATCTGCGGCACTGTCCACAAAGGCGTTATAGGTGGCATGAGCGGTATATTCTACCTGCTTGCCGATGAGCACTTCGGCGAATACACCGAGCAATGTGCTCCAATACTTGTTCGTGTTTAACATGGGTATGCGGGTTTATAATGTTACTGATTGGGTAGGGAGCGAGCCATGTTATCACGTAACTTGACTTCCCAACTGGGATCGGTCATCATGGCCTTGGCGTACTCTACCGTGAGGTCACATACAGCCTGATGAAACTCCTCTGCCAATTCACAATCCAGTCCTAAAACTAAACTGATTCGACGAGGTTTGCGTACGTAAGTACAGCCCACTTTGGTTACTATAAAGCCTGTATCCCCATACACTTTCAGGTAATTGCCCAAAAGCTCTGAAATAGGACTCAGATGAGAGGATCGATAATAAGGTACCTGTAACAGGTCCATCACTTTATTACTTGCTGTTAACCGGTTGGCTACCCAGGTGCCAGTTGTTTGCTGGGTAACAAGCCGGGTATCGGTGGCAGTGGTGGCTGCTGTAACAGCACCGTCTACTGTGATACTACCGGCATTGAAGCCAGGGATGATAAAAGTGTGCGGTTTATAGACCGTCTTGTAACGTTCCCAGTAAACGTCCAGGCCCAGGTGCTGTCGCATATAATGCAGCAATACATCCTGAATCACGAACACCTCACTTTTGGAACGTACACCCAGGTAACTTCCATGGTTGGCCGCACTGATTTCAGCCAATGTAAACGTAGTAGGTCCTACGGTTACGGATACTTCTTCGTAAAAAGGAGCAGCTGGTTTTCCAGTGACCGGCAGCGGCAGGAAGAGTAAATCCACCAGCGTGTTTACCTGCGTCAGCAAGGCGCCGCATTTCAGCGTCCGGCTGTTGTCGTTGATCAGGTAAGCGTAGTCGCTGGGAAGGTAGGCCTGGTAGCCGCCTTCAACGATCTCAGCGGAAAGCTGTGTGGTCTTGAGCATCGTACGAATGGCATCGGTATCCACCTGATCCACTTCGAAGCCTCCGCTCCCGTCTCTGCGCGGCTTGACTTTACTCTGGATGAAACGCTGCTGGTTCTTGTTGAGCAGCCAGTCTATCTCTTCACTCAGCAGCTTCCGTCGGGTATTGGCTGCTATGTTCTGAGTAGACTGGCTCACTTCGATGTGCATTTCCTTAACGGTCATGACTCAACGGGGTTTTAAAGGGTATGGGTTAAAACGGGTTATTTGATCTTTGAAGTAGCCGGCGCCGGTTTGCTCAGACCTTCCTGCATGCGTGCCTTCAGAATGGCGACCGCTTCAGAGTTGGCCTTGTCCTTCAACCAGGCAACGGTTTCTGCTGTGGAATGGCCGATGGTAGTTCCGGTGCTCAGATCCAGGTACCGTTCGCCGGTCCGGGTAAGTACACCAGTGTTGACCATAGACTGTATCACATACAGCTCTTCGAAGTGCTTGTTCTCGAATGTTGAAATAAAGACGTCCGGAGTACTGTTGGCGATCTCTTTCAAGCGCTCCAATTTCAGGGAAGAAGCATTCTTTCCCTTGAAGGTCCGCGGATCCACTCCCAGCAAGGTCAACAGCATGTCCACCTTGGCTGGTGTCTTTTTGATGGTGAGGTACAGTTCCAGGGAGCGATCCTTGTCGCCGCTGTCTTTTACCTGGGCATCTTCGGCCGCTTCCGGATCGAAAATGTAGTATTCCTTCAGGATATTGTCCCGGGCTTCCTCTTGGCTTTTGGCCACCAACGGGTGTGCCAGGGCATGCCGGTATGTAACGTAATCGGCCAGATTCAGTGGTTGATTGGTAACGCTCAACGGTTCGCTGTTGGATTTGGTCAGACCAATTTCCAGAGAACGTCCCTTCTCGTAAGGGATCAACGTCTTCATACTGGCGAAGTATTCGCTCACTTTCTGGCGGAAGTTCCGGTCTTCCGGCGTACAGTCCACCAGAGTGGGCATCAGAATCATCTGCTCCTCGAAATTTAACCCGGAGCCTTGGGTACGGGAGTACGAATTTTCCCAATAAGATCCCAGGGATTTCTTACTCATGGCAATGAAGTCCGCAGCCGAGCCTTTTTGCGCGTCTACGATAAACGTATCCTTGCGGTACAAGGTTACGATTCTACTGTTAGGGTGTTTCACGTTCATACTGTATATGTTTTTTAAGTACTGCAGGGAGAGGTAATAAAGGGGAGTCCCTAGAAAAGGACCCCCGAGATTAAGAAACCTCTATACAGTAGTATATTAAACTCCAGCGATACACTGGAAATCAAAACAACGGTTACCACGCAGGATCTGGATACCGGCACTCTTGAAACGAGTGTAGGCACTCTTATCCTGGTCAGTGGCCAGCAGCTGGGCGCTTTCCTTATCCAGGTTGAAGCTACCGTGCATCACCTGCAAAGAGCGAGGCATGTCGGTAAGACCAGCGATCACACCATGCTTGAACGCACGGTTTTTCTGGGCCACGTGCTGGATGTTCGGCTGACCATCGTAGTCATTGTCGTCAATGAATACCATACGGTAGCTTTCCAGCGGCCAACCAGTTTCGGGGTGTGTGTATCCACCGGCCTGCTGAGCCATGGCTACTTTACCCATATCGAAAATCGGGTTGTGCTTGAACTTGATGGTGAAACCATCGATGTGGTAGAAGGTGTCGAAGAAGCCACCCAGTGCCAGGTTGTAACCGGTACCGGTGATGAACTTATCGGCCACAGCATCAAAACCACCCAGGATCTGACCGCCGGCCTTCATGATCGCACGGTGAATCTCCCGCTTAGCACCCTGACCGCCGAACAGCGTAATGCTGATGCCCGCTGTATCGCTCATGCCGAAGAGGGCATCACCGATCTGGTTGGACAGGTAGTCGTAAGTGAGGGAAGAATATGTGGACTTGTTCTGAATCTGCTCCAGGATACCGGATCCACGAGGGATGACCTTACCGGTGAGCATGTCCTTGAGCAGCACTTCACCATTGGGCATCCGGTTGTAACGGCTGTACCAGTAGTTGTGCTCGCAGATGCTCATCCACTCTTGCTCGTACTGCCACATCGCCCAGTCCATCCAGACATTGGTCTCGCCTTTGTCGGTCTTGACGTTGATCTTCATGATCTTATTGGCAGCATTACCAGCCCAGCTGAAACCGTGACGGAGGAAGCCCATCTGGTTTTTGTAGGCACCGGGCATCACCATTTTACTCTCAGTGGTCCGGCTTTCGCTTTCAGCCACTGCAGTGGTGATATCAGACCAGGCAGCACCTGGCTGTAGTTCGGAGAGCGGACAGCTGTCGGTAGGCAGCGCCGGGTCCAGGGTTACATCGTATTCGTACTCTCCAGTACCCAGCAGAGTACCTTCACCGTGTACGTATACCTGTACGCCGCGGGAACTTTGCAGGATGAAGAAACGCTTGACCCAGTTGTCCGGGAAACGCATCTTAAACGGCTTGTTACCGTAACCAGGCTTGTCGCCGGCGATGTAAGGAGTAGAAGAACAGGTAACGGCCTTGGTCAGACGTCCCATCACCGGATAGGTGAATTGAGGATCGTCCAACTCGATGGCAGTATTCTTCATCTGCTCCGGGTTGAATCCTACCCCACCCAGTGTCATCAGGGAAATAGGGTAGTTTTTGGAATAGCTACCCATGATGTAGGTGAGCTTTTTAGTAAGCTCCGATGGGTGCCCTTGCCGCTGGTGATAAAAGTTTGTTTCATCCAGCATGGATTTACTGTCGTAAATCGCTTCAGAGACTCTGAATTTCAGAGCGGGTAACGGATTGGACATTGATTATAGGGTTTTAGTATTCACGGTTTAAATTTCTCCCAGGGTTTTCCCGTACTTACTTGGTGCGGGTTCATTGCCTCCGGTAGAACGGTCTTGCTTGGATTTGTCCACATAACTTCCCAATCGCCTCCGATTCATGGTCCTGGCCTCTCGTTGAATCAAGGCCTTCAAGTCCCCCTTCTTATACACCAGGAACATGGCCTCCAACTGCTCGCGCAGCTGATCGTTTTCAATAGGCTGGGTGAGCATGAACCTGCCGGTTGACTTATCGTACTCGATATTCGATTTCACGAACTGTACAAAGCCTGGCTTGTCCGCGTCTGGGATAATGATGTTGAGTTTGTCGTTGATGGTAGTCTGCAATTGCTGAGACAGCGTGTTGACGCTTTTGGTGTAGGCTTCTCGTTCCCGCTGGGCAGTGAGTTCAATTTGCTGCAGCTCGTTTTGGAAATCCTTCTCAGCTTTCTTGTAGGCGGCATCTGACTTCTCGAAGAGCTTATTGTCCTTGATGACTTTTTCCAGCACGGCTTGTGCCGTTTCCTCATCCAGGCCACTACTGATTAGAGATGCCTTATAAAATCTGGATTGTACGTCCTGATCGTCCTTGAACAAATCGTATTGAGGCAAGCTAACCGTTTTCTTCGCAAAAAAATCGTCGTCGCTGCCTCCTGCTTGTCTGTGCAGCAGGTATGCGTATCCCCTGGGATCGGTTTTCTTCAAATACTCTTCGAACCGGTCCTCAGCCCGGGCTTCCAGTACTTTTTCACGGTGGTACACGCCCTCCGGACTCATAGGATCCACGCCCTCCGGATAGGTTACTTCAATTACTTCTCCGCGCAGTTTGTCTACGTCTTCCCAGAAGGTCTGTCCATCATCCTCATCATCACCTTCGTTGTCCTCATCATCTTGCGGGGCGTTCGGATCCGCAGGCTCTTTCGGGTTCTGCGGATCTGCCGGTGGTGCCGGGTCGGGTGCTGGCGGATCTTGAGGAGGTGCCGGATCAGCAGGAGGCGCAGGAGGCGTCTGCGTCCGATCAGTTAAGTCCCCTAAACTGGGAGGCAGCCCACCAGCGGGGTCTGTCCCTGTGTCGTACAATTTGAATAAGTAAGTCATACTGTATGGTTTTTATCTCTCGCCGGATACCTTGTTCTTCAAGGCAACCTTAGCTTTCTTGTTCTCGATGCGTTCTTTACTCTCCCGGAGCTTACGGGTTTCTTCCAGCTTCTTCCACTCCAGCGCCATTTCATCCTGGTGTTTACGCAGGTCGATGGCATTCTTCTGTTGGGTCTGTCGCTCACTGGACAGCAGCTGCTGTTGAGAAATGATGCGCTTGCTGATCTCGGCGGCGTCCGGGATACCGTTATCGTTATTGTCCCCATCGCCTCCGAATCCAAAGAGTGTGTACTCTCCTTTGATCATTTCGTTCTGATCGCGGCGGTCCCACTCCTCGTTGATTTCTTCGCGCTTCAGCAGACTTTCCAGTCGCTTAAAACGTTCCTGCACCATCTCGATTTCCATGGCACGCTCGTGTTCGTTTTCCGCATTAGCCTGCGCTTGTTCCATCTCGATTTCTTCCAGGCGTTTGAGCTTACCCATCAGTTCTGCCACGTTGTTGGCATTCTGTATTTCCAGGATGGTAGATTGCTTGACGCCGTTTTGAATCATGGCTTGTACCTGCTGCTTGTAGAGTTGCAACGTCTGTTGCTCTTCTGCGCTGTGCTTGACAAATAGTCCCAGCTCCGCACTGGCGTACGTGTTCGGGTCAATGCTCAGCAGTTCCAGGTCGAAGTCATCGGCATTGTAGATGCCCCGGACTCCGTCTATGTTGATGAAACGGCTGAAATCCAAGATGCCCTGCAGATCCCGTTCGGTGAGTTCCTCGAAGAGCGTGAAGATCATGTCGGTAATCACCGAGGATTGAAAGATGGCCTGCTGGGTGGTACCGAGCCCGTCGCTACTACCGATCTGGGCCTTACGTTGCGGGTTCACGCCAAGCAGGTCATCCCAATCCTTTTTAAAACTATCCCGCAGCAGAATCAATTGCTGAATCTGATCGAAGAGTCCCATGTCCAGTGTGGTGTACTGGTTGAAGCTTTTGTCCACTCCCATCTGGTTGCGGTTCACCAGCATGTATCCCAGGGCGTCTGCGTAGTAGAAGAACTTCTCTTCGTTCCAGCCGTCTTTTTGCGGGATGGCATTCTGGTCGATCAGGGCAATCTTCCCCTTGTTTTTCGCAATGGTTTTTTCCAGTGTGAAGTTGGTAATCATGTACAGGATGGCGTTGGGCATGCCCATCTCCAGTACCGATATATTCTCTGCGTGCGTATCACTGTAACTTTTACCGTTGTACGATAGCTTACAGGTACTGAAATTATTCATGGCATTACGCTGCACGGGCACGGGCCGCATGCGCGCAAAAATGTCGTCACCGATCCTCCACCCTTCATACACTTCATTCGGCCACTCAGTCTTTATAACTCTCATGGATTCATCTACTGGTACGTCCTCATCCAAGACATCTTCCTGAACCTGACCGGTGAGAGGATCTGTGTATTCGACATATTTAATGGGGCGCCGACCTTTCCACTGCACGTGGTACACCGGTATCTTCCCCAGGTTCTCGCTGTAGCGGCCGGCTACAGAAGACAAGTGAGTATACATGCTTTCCGGACTGCTCCAGTAGGCGCGCTGCTCTATGCTGTTCCACTCTTCCGTGGACAGTACATCGTAAAATTTATCTACTACTTCCGATACGTTCAGCATTTCCCGGTGCACGACCCAGTCGGCATCTTCGACGTAACCGGTGGATGTGGTACCGAAACGCAGGTCTCTGCGGGCGATTCGTCTGTATACGAAATTGCCCTGCTCGATGCTTTTATAAGAATAGGCCTCTCCAATGATGAGCCAATCCTTGAACATCTTGAGCAATTCCTGGCGGATATGATATTCCCGGACAGCCCGTTTCATCCAGCGTTGCCCGCGGATGGCCAGGTTGTCCTTATACTTGCTGGTAAAACGTTCTCGTACGGCTTCCGGCAGTTCCAGTTCTTCGTCCTGCGGAATCTGCTGAAAAGATTGGCCGGCCGCCTGCATGCTTTGTTGCGCTACCATCAGGAAGTGTTCCATCAGGTTATTCTGGATCGCACTGTTTAAACCTTCCAGGTACCGGTTGTATCCATCTTCTCCCATGTTCACTACCTGGTACACGAACGGCCGCTTGGGGTACTCGCCCAACAGCAGATCCAGGTTGGTCCGCAACATTCCGGTTGGACGGATCTTAGCCGGATACTTGGTGTGGGACGCGTTCTGTGCGTTCAGCGGATTGGTAATGTGCTCAAACCACTTCAGCGGGAATTTATTGTTGTACACCTGGTAGAGAATATCGTAGTCCTTCGACTTGTGTGCAAGGTCTCCGGTGAAGTTTCCCTGGCCGATGTAGTAATCCATGTTCTGTTTCCACCAGTCGTACGTATCCTTCACTTTGGCCGTCCAGCTGATGCGTTGCAACGGTTTCCCGGTGGGAATTGTGCGAGCTGCTGACGATTGGGAAGGTATAGCCATGCGTACGGATGTATGAGAAGTGATTGTAAACTAGCTTAATAGGGAGTAGTAACTTCGTCGCTGTATGCAGCTTGATTACCCCCGAATAGCTCCCTTCGATAGAATTCAGTGTTCCGGGATACTCGGGTCTCTTCCTTGTAGGCGTTCTCTTTGAGCATGAACATAGCAATGATACCGGCGGAAATACCGTCCGCGTTGCGGATTCCGTCGTAACGTTTCATCTCCTTGAGCATGCGCAGGTGGTAGCATCGATGGATGTTCAGAATCGGGTTACCACTTTCGGTTGCTCCCCGCGGCTGTACGTGCCAATTGGACAGGTAAGTCAGACCCAACCGTTTTTTCTCCGTGGGCATGTTCATGAAGATGGAGCGGTTCTTTTGAGAAGCTGCTGAAGCATATTCCTTGTTATGCAACATCTCCGGCTCGTATTCTAGCAGGTGCAGAAGTTTCTTGGGCTTGGCGTAATCCACGATTCCCTGGCCACCACCGGCAATCTCACTCTGGATAGTACAGTTGTACATGATAGCCAGCAGAAACATATTCCGGTAAGCTGTGTTGATATCCTGCGGGCGTCCTTCCCACCAGGCAACTGGCAGGCCTTCATCGATGGGATCGATCTGGTTGTACTGCTTCCAGACCTGGACGCTGCAGAGCGATGTAATATCCTCTGACTCCTCTTTATAATACGGATCCACTACGATCTGGTACATTCCCTCGGGTACGTGCCCCCGCTGGTCTTTGTACGGAGGCGCTACAATAGTGGCGCATCCTTCCATGTTATCTTCCCGGGTGTGCGGGTAGTTTTCAATCGGTCGGGCAATGTGCTTGGGCAGGGGAACAAAAATGGCCCCATGCTCTTCCGAACTCACCAGCTTACCGTGACGGATCATATTCTGGATGGCTGACTGCGTCTCGATGCGTTTGATCTGGGCCGCTACTTCTGCTGTATCAAAGATGTTCTTGGTGAACCGGTTGAACATCTCGCTGGGCTTGAACGGATATTCTGCTTTGTAACCATCCAGTACTTTGGGATCCTTGGCCTTCTTCTTCTTGGCCCGGTTTTTCTGCTCGTTCAGGATTGATCCCTGAATGTCTACGTTCCCGTCGGCATCCATGAAATCGCTCTGCGTGCGCCACACCGGAACGAAGTAGCCGCAGCTGGTACCTTCCATCCCTTCTTCCCAGACGTTGGGGAATTCCAGCATATCAAACGAACCGGGATCGCTGAAGATGTCTTCCAGGCCTTCGATGTCCGGGCCCTCTTCACCGCCGGTACCAAATACACTGATCTGACCCACGTAAATGTTACCATCCCGAATGGAACCGATCGATACGTTCAACGCTTTCTTCAGGTTGCGGAAAGAACCGGCTTCTTCAAATACAATCTTACGGCCCCGTTTACCCCGGGTCTTATCTGGATCGTCCACCGTGACACCAATGATCTCTGCCATGTTCCCTCGCTCTACTCCACCGGCATCCAGGTAAGAAGCTCTCATGTGCATGAGCGTATTCTTCTTCTGGCGGTTTTGCTTCCACTGCGGGATGTAGTCGTTGGTGAAATCCAGCATGGGCTGTACCTTATTGAGGATTCCGTCCGTAGTCAGGTACTGCTCAATACCGGCAAAATAGTAGCTCTTGGAGTAAGGAATAAACTTGAAGTTGTATACACCGTCCTGGGCTTCCTTGAACGAGAAGCCAGCACCCCGGGTCTTTCCGCAGCAGATGTGTCTGCCCCCGGGACTGCTCACCCCCATGAATTGACCCCCGTACCAGGCGATGTGCTTGAAATTGTACCACTCGTAGTCGATCTCGTAGAAACGGGGAAAGTCGAAAATACGTTCCGCTGTCAGTACCGATACCTTTCCGGATTTGCCCC
The DNA here is from genome assembly GCA_965649495.1 of uncultured Flavihumibacter sp. Taxonomy (GTDB): domain Bacteria; phylum Bacteroidota; class Bacteroidia; order Chitinophagales; family Chitinophagaceae; genus Flavihumibacter. Next base: position 16,623 of record CBFGLD010000034.1, read on the forward strand.
GACGTTCTTCGAAGGCCCGTAAGGCAATCTTATCGTCCACCTTCATGATGGGCGTGAAGTTGAGGTAATCGTAATGGCGCCCCGGGATCCAGAGACCGCCTACGCTGTAGCCCTGCCGGCAGCGCCGTTCCTGTTCTTCCCAGTACTCGTTCCACTCCCGGCTGCCGATGGGTGCCATACAATACCGGCCACCGTTCTTATGAAAATCCCGGGCAGCCTCCGAGAAATACCGCGTATTAACTAAATGGTGGAATCCCATTACGTATTCTTGAATTTTTTAAGTTCCTGATAGAGGTCCCAAAGCTGGGTTACTTTCATAGCTCTTCGTCTTCGTCGTTAACAATAGAACCTTCCTCACTGGAGTGCAACATCTTGGCGATATCGCTGAACGAGGTCTGGGGAACAGGATCTGCTGCGGATGGAGCGGCGTCGCTTTCGTCCCAGCTTCCCTGGCGTTTGCCTTCCTTGAGTCCCAGGGTAGCCGCGCCCCGGATGGACTGGTCTCCTTTGAGTTCTTCTTCTACTCGTTTACGGAACTTGTCCAGCGCATCGTAGGCCTTGCCCAATCCCTCAATGTTTTTAAGGTGCGTATTGGGGTTGTGTACCATCTCTCCTTTCTTATCCCGTTCTTTAAAATCTATCCCCTCGAAGTACTGGTCCATGGCGTCCAGGCTTTTCTCCACGGCCCTGAGCGTCTTGAGGCTCCGGCTACTCTTCAGCAGCAGCTCGTTGTACTTACGGTGCGCGTCCATAACTGCAGCGTCCATGTCAGCCTCTGTCAGGCCAGCATACTTCATGGCTTCTTCTCTGCGTTCGAATTCGTCCCACTCCCGGATAGGACTGGTGAAATCCAAATCAAAATAGATGAATGCAAACTCTCGGCGGGCTTTGAGTTTCTTCTCTCCGCGGTAATCCCCGGCGGATCCTTTGTCCCGCTTGAGCAGGTTGGCGAACTCCGGGATCAGTGCGATCCACACCTTATTGAGTTCCACCAGGTAGTCGGGCCCTATCTCAAAAAGTCTCATATCAGTCTTTTAAGAATTTCCAACACGTGACGCATACTACCACTATGATAAATACGGCTATAAGTATCCCCCAGAAGAATCCCAGAAGGAACCGGTCGTCAGTCAGTGGGTCCATTGAATTTGATTTTACCACGTACGTGGGTATGATTCAGCAATTGGTTTACTTCCTCCGGCGCTGTCTGCTGAAACAGCTTTTTCATCACCGGATGCAGGGAATGCAGGTAGGCCCGATATTGTTGGTACTCCAACTTCACCTGGAATTTTCCCAGGTAGGGTACGAACACGCCTTCCATGCTCCCGGCACGGATGACGTCCGCTATGTACTTGGTGTAGTGTCCAATGATGGATTCTGCTGTAGAGATCAGGATGTCCTGCTCTTCAGCCACTTCACGGATTAATCGGCCCCTGCACTCCCTGTCATCTTCTTCAGGGAATGCGCGCATTTTCTAGGGTTTAAGCGGCTCTTAAATACGAGAGCATTTTAAGCACCTCGCGTTTCAGATACTGTACAGCGTGAGTTTCTTTATCTCCTTCATGCGGGTAGTGAATGATGCCCATCTCACCGGGTATGAAGCCCTGATACTCCAGCATGAACATATATAGGGATAACTGTAATTGATAATGCCACCAGTTGGAATCCATAATGTGTCCCAGAGGCGGACGCATCATCTTGTAGGTTCCGTTTTTGAATTGGTAACTTTCCTTATCCAGTTTGCGGTTGGTCTTGTAATCTACCACGTGAGCGAAACGTTGGCCTGTTTCATGGTTGGTCAGCAGGATGATCTTATCAGCCCGTCCGGCGATGCGGTACCCATGGTGCCAAAGCTTCCGCTCTGTATAGACGCCGTCCGGCCGATTGATCCAGGGATCGTCATCAATGACAGCTCCCCCGATGACATTCAGCTGCTGTCCCTTGTAAAAATCCAGCATCCGACCGTGGTCTACCAGCTCATTGCTGTCGTGAATACGGTTTCCCCGAACCAGACTGAGTTGCTTGGTGATCTCCCATTGCTCCTTCCAGTATTCCGGCGTGTTACCATGTTTCTCTGCGTACTTGATGTGCGCATCTTCCGGAAAAGGATTACAGAACTTCTCTACAACCTGAGTGGCGGATAGGTATCGCTCCGCTCCCAGGCTGTAAAGATGCTCATCATCGTTGTAATCAACTGGTATGTAACGGGACAGTTCCAAGGTTAGTTCTTCCCTTTCGGTTTAGTGGTATCAGCAGCTGCCTTCTGCATGGCCGCTGTCTGCTCCTGGAATTGGGTGAGAACCGCTTTCTGCAACTCAGCCACTACGTTGTGCTCCGCCGTGCTCTTCTCAATAACATACAGCAAGGTCTGGGCCTGCTGCGGAGAGAGCGTGAGCTGGTAGGTGGGAGTTGCCTGGTAACTGGTGAAAGAAGCCAGTAGGGTGAGGATTACAACTGCGAGTACGGACGTCTTCATATAAGTAGGGATTATAGGGTTAGTTGAGTTAACGGGTGACAGCTTTGACCGCGGCCATACTGGCTTTTTCAATATCCGTGCGGGCGATGGCTTGACACCTACGTATGCTGCTAATGCGGTCTCCCATCGGGTTGTCGCCTGCTTCCTGCTTTCTCAATCTGTCTACAGCCTCTTCTACATACTTGTCCAGAGTATCGTAGGCATCCGCAAACGACTGCTTGATGTCACTGATGTCCTTTCGACTCATAACATTGAACGAAACATCTACCGCGATCTGCCCGGGAGTGAGTTCCCTGGTACCAGGTATGACTATTCCACCGTCCATGAATTTCACACAACTGGCTACTACTTGCTTGAACAGAAAATCCTTGGACTTCTGTTCAACAGGGAGCTGCTCGTAAGGCACGTAGCAGGGATGTTCTTTGGTCTCAGGATTCTTCACGGGACCGTACTTCCAGCCATTTGCTTCTTTCTCACGGAGCCAACTGTCATGATTTGCTGAAGGAGGAGCTGAAGGGTTGTTCAGGCAGAAATCTACGCCTGCGATAGCAGACTTCTTCTGCCATTCCGGAGCATCTGCCCATGATACCTGAGAAGTATCGCCGATGCTTTCACAATACGCTTTGTTGATCTCGTGCGCTAACTGCGCAATGTTTTCTACTGTCATACTGTACGGGTTGTAGGGTTTAAGTAACACCTGTTCTAAAATCTATATGACAGCTTTGATACTACCAAATATTTTGTGAAAATTCTATCAACGCAAACAGCCCACCCTTTCGAGTGAGCTGTTACGTAAGGGGCGGCGATCCCGTTTTATTCCAGTGTATGCACAGGCATGTATAAGAGTTGCAGTTCCGGAATATCGTTCAGTTCCAGGATAAACTGCGGATCTTCCGGTGTATCAAAATGCTGCATGCTGAGCAGCAATTCATCAGCAGACATGGGCCGTATCTTCAGGTAGAAGCCCTGCTCTATCTTCAGCTTCCTGGCCTGCAGCTCGCTGATCTCTTCGAACGCACACAGCTTTTTGGCCGGGTATGTCTGGCGGAACCACTTCTTCAGCAGCCTCCAGATGATTTGCTGCACTTCCTTTCGATTATCTGCTGTAGAGAGTGGGAGCTGCTCGGCCACTGTCTTCCAGCTTTTGTACACGTGTGTGGGTACGCGAATCACTTCATAGAGAATTGCGAGTTCCATACTGTATAGGTTTCAGTAAAGATATCCCTTTTATACCAGATTGAGTTCCTGGAGCCTCGCGTGTAATTTATTAATAGATGCTTCGTCTCCAATCGCACCCAGGCCTTGTTCCCATACCGACTTTAAGCTCTCATCGGAGAGCAGCAGGCAACCTTCTGCTGAAAGTTTAAGTTCATGCAAGTGATCTCGTAGCACTTCCGGAATCTTTTCCCGTGTAAATTCTACCCTCTTCATGTAATCCTGGTACGTATCCCAGGGCTGCTTTTCCTGTACGTTAAATCCATAGAATTTACCATTGATCTGTATGCTCCTGTACCGGTGTGCATTCTTCTGAAAAG
>CBFGLD010000035.1:0-20577 GCA_965649495.1 uncultured Flavihumibacter sp.
GAAAACACGATTCCCCATAACATTCCGAGGGGAAATCCGTTAAAAAAAAGGCACCAGAAATTCCAGGGTGAGGGCAGCAACGCAAACACCAGCCAGCTTAACCAGGCAATTCCGGTGAGCAGCAGAATTAGCCTCCCCCTCCCGACCCTTTTCATTTCAGCAATAAATTTGATACCGTAAAATTTACTGGCCATATAACCAAGTACCTGGGTTATCACCAGCACGATCTTATAATCGAGCCCCAGTAAGGTGTGATCACTGAAGGCGGCAACATTAAAGGCCTTCCGAAAGGAAAACAGACAAGTATACAGGCAGAAAGCAACTATGGCGGCATATAATGCAGAGGACCAATCGCGTTGAGTGAACATCCTTAAATATACAACAGGTGGAACACAACTAAATAAAAACCGGGACATAGAAATGTCCCGGGTACTGCATGAGAAAAAAACGTTGTTTCAACGATTGCTCGAACCGTTGCAAAGCTAGGCAGGGTGTATTAAGGCAGTGTAACGGGATAGTTATGCTAAAATGAACAATGCCCGGCGGTGAGGCCGGGCATTGACTCTTATTTTAATCACTGCGAAATCAATAGGTATTGTTTTTTGGATTAAAGCTTGTCCAACCCTGCAACCAGTTGGTAGTACCAAAAGCACCTACATAAGTTGTGGGCGTGAAGAATGCATCCAGTCCGCTGAAATCGGCGCCTGTCAGTGCAGGAGAACCAGCCTTGGGCAGGAAGCTGGGCGCTGTCAGGTTGAACGGATCGGTTAATTGTACGAGATCGCGGTTGTCAAGTGTACGCGTGCCATCCGCTTCGGCCTTTGCCTTCACCTGGTCAGCAGTCATTACTGTTTCTGCGCCGCCAGCAACATTATAAGGCTTGGCCCAAACGGCAACGATATTGTCCATGAATTCAGACTGGCCGTCTTTGTATGCCTGAGCGGTTGCGGCAGTTTCCATTGAAAATCCAGCCTTCCTATGACCGAGCAGGATAGAGTTGCGGAATACAAAACGGGTGGCCTTCCTCCAACGGTTGCTGAAACCATGGTTAGAGTTAGAACCTGTAGTGTCATAGGGTCCGATCAGGGTAAAGTTTGAAAGTACCGGGCGGGTGATGGGTTCTGCATTATCACCGGCACCGTTGTTATCACACTCAATACCATTTGCCTGGTCGGTATCGGCGGGCTTGTCGCGCAGGGATACCGCATTTTGGATCTTACCAGTATAACCGAAATCGAAATCGAAATCATCATCCATGGTACCCAGGGCTACCAGGTTTTTACAATTAACGGTTCCACCAAAGAATTCATAGGCATCATCACCACCGAAAGAAACCTGCGCGTTCTCAATAATGGTACCTGCACCTATTCCGCCCAGGGTAAGACCATTGATCTCAGAACCCGGCTCGGCCGCAATACCAGAAAACTCGATACGCACATAACGGAGGATACCACTGTTGTCGTTAGCATCTGTTCCGCCGTAAGGACGGTTCACGCCACCTTCGATAATGGGAGCTGGAGAAGTGGGACGGTTGGTGGGAGCTTTACCCAGCAGGATGATTCCACCCCAGTCGCCCGGAGCGCGCTCACCCGAAGGCTTACCCGAAGTGAATACGATGGGCGCATCAGGCTTTCCGTCTGCGATCAACTTGGAACCACGCTCAACAATCAGGGCACCTTTGTCAGCGATATCACTCTTGATAACTGTTCCGGGTTCAATGGTAAGGGTGGCGCCATTGTTCACGTACACATATCCTTTCAGGGTATAGGTTCCCTTGGTGAGAGTGCGGTTCTGGTCAATAGTTCCATTCAGAACCATGTCTCCTGCAGGAGGGGTAACGCCGTTACTTATGTCATCGCCCACATCCACTTTGATACAAGAGGTGATGGTGACGGCGCTGATCGCAACTAATGCAAACTGTTTTACCAATTTCATTTCTATTAAGTTTAAAATTTTCAGAGTATATGCTGGTTAAATAATTATTTTCTTAAATCAAAGTCATAAGTGAATCCAATGGAAATGGTACTTCCGGGTTTGTAACTGCTGAACATCCTGTCAGCACTGCCAAACTCCTTACTGCCTCCCCCTACATTTTCATAAAGGAATATTTCATTGTTCAGGATATCTGAAAACGTCAGTTTCACTTCCGCTTTTTTGTTCATCACACGCTTTGACAACTGGAAGTCAAGCAGGTGACGCGGACGCTCATAAATATCCGGGAACTCGGTATTTCCTACCAGTGCCAGTCGGGGTCCTATCCTGTTATACAGCAAGGTTGCATTGAATGCTTTATCAGAAGAATACTGTACTCCTGCATTAATCAGGTAAGGTGATTGCCCCTGGATAGGACGGTTGCTGTTGACCGGCTGTCCTGATACTTCATCCGGGAAGCTTACATCAGAAAACAGGTAAGTAAAGTTTCCGAATGCCGTCACATTATTCCAGAATTCGCTTTCTTCATTCAGGAAATCCAGGTTCTTACGGATCTCCAGTTCGGCACCGTATGTATCGGCCTGGCCGGCATTCTGGTAAAAGTACAGGCGGCGGTCAGAGTTGGATCCCGGATCCAGGCGGAATTCAATCGGATCTGTAAAACGCTTATAAAACCCACCGATGGTAAATGCCTCACCCGCAGCCGGGTAAATCTCGTAACGCAGGTCCAGGTTTAGTATCCGCGTACGCTTCAGGTCAGGATTTCCAGACACACCGTAGTTAGCTTCGTAGTCATAGAAACCGAAAGGAGCGATCTCCCGGAATTCAGGACGTGCAACCGTCTGGAAGGCGGAAAACCGAATATTATTCCTGGTGTTCAGCGAATACGTCAGGTTAACAGAAGGGAGGAAATCCCAGGTTTCCGTATTGATATCCACACGCTTTGCAGTAACATCTTTGGTTTTAAGGTACTGCTCAAAGAACTCGAGCCGCGCTCCCCAAACCAGGCGTACTTTTTCGCTGAGTTTGTTGTCAAACATGGCGAATCCGGAATTAATGGTGGATATTCCAAAATATTTATCCTGGTTGTTGGTGAAATCGTCCATCACGAACCCGTTAACCGATATATTATCTTTTGAGAAAATTCGGTCGTACGGTTCATAGATAAGTTCCTCGTTGAAGTTAGCCTGTGATGCTTCCACATACCGGAAAATGCGGCTCTTGAAATCACGGAAACGTACAATCGTAGATCCGCCTATCTTAAAGTTCTGCTTTTCGTCAAAAAGGTTAAAAGGAATGGTAAGGGCCGCCGATCCGCTAAGGGTATGATCCTGGAGTTCAGACCAGAAACGCCTGGAGTCATCCGTATCGATCTGGTACTCTCCGCCCTGTGCCCTGGCATATTGTTGCGTGCGAAGATCCGGCTGATTCCTGGTAACCAGTGAATAACCGCCGTTCCAACGGAATTTCATTTTCCCAAGATTGAGCTGGTGGTCTCCTTCCAATTGACCGCTGTAGAAACTACGCTGGTTCATGAAAGAAGAGTAGAAACGAATGTCCTGGTTACGGTTGGTATTGAAACCATTCCTTGTGAAATAGTTATCGTCGTAGAACTGGTTGAAGATATTCTTAAAGGATATCTTGTTTTTCTTCTGCGAATAGGTGATATTGACCAATGCGCCAAGGTTGCTCTGGTAGCGGTTTTGCCGGTCCAGGAAATTAAAGATGGGCTGACCGTCGGCCTGGGAAAATGACCTGTCAACATCATAAATCAACTTGGCATTCCGGTACATAACAGAGGCTATGAATCCCAGTTTGGCATCATTCTTAAGAACTTTTGCGGAACCATAGGCCAGGTTATAAGTCATTATAGGAGTAGCTTTCCGTGTTTCCTGCGCATACACTTCATCGTTGAAGAGTTTGGATGCTTCCACACGCTCGCCAGTGGGCAGAACCCGATATTCCTGAGGAGTTGACGGGAAAGCGGCTGGAAACTTCCGGGTACCATCGTCAAAACCCAGCCAGTCGGTACTGCTGCGCGGATTGCTGGTAAAGTCCTTAAAAACGGAATTGGTATTGAACCCGAATTGCACACCCAATGAAAGGAAATCTTTCGAGGGAACATCTTTTGTTTGCACCTGGATCAAGCCACCTGCAAATTCTCCTGTTAGTTCCGGTGTGGCCGTTTTATTGATAATGATATTATCAATCATATTAGCCGGGATCACATCAAAAGAAAATGCCTTACGATCCGGTTCGGAAGAAGGAAGTTGTGAGTTGTTAATGAAAGCCGCATTGTAACGATCACTCAGGCCGCGCACGATCACAAACTTATTATCCTGAATAGAAGCACCGCTTACCCGCTTCAACACTTCACCGGTGGTACGGTCTGGAGTCCGCTTGATCAGGTCGGCTGCAATACCACTGGACACAGCCGTATTGTTGCGCTGCAGGTTGATCAGGGCGCTGGTGGTTTCTTTACGGACAGAGGTCCTTACAATTACTTCTCCCAGTTCAGATTTTGTTTCCAGAACAATGGATACTGTATTGTCAACACCTTCTTTTACTTCCACTTCTTCCAGGGCCTTGGTATTATAACCGGCAGAAGATACCTGGATAGTGTATTTTTTTCCTACCTGAAGGGTAAAGGAGAAACGGCCTTCTACATCAGCGGCACCCCGCATCTCAGTGCCCTGCACCACGATGGTTGCACCAGGCACAGCTTCATTCCTGGTATTAATGACCTTACCACTGAGTTTTGCTGTTGCTTGTGCTGATACCTGTGATAGGATCACAAACATCGCAATCAACAGGGAAAGTAACTTTTTGCTCACTACTAAAGGGTATTTATTTGACCGCAAAAGTAGAAGCACTATGTTACCCAGCTGTTACCCCAGCGTTAACGAATTGTGTCTGGAATGTTACGGGAATATTAAGGCTAGAAATTGATCTGGGCCTGCAACCGCAGCAGGTTACCCTTTTGATGATTGATTGGTTTCCTGGCATCCTCAAAACGACGATCCGAAATAGTGTACATAGCAACGAATTCAAAATTCCTGTTCATTTGCCACTCCACTCCCATTTCCAATTCCTTAACCTCGTAGCGGCGGGCATCCAATTCATGTTTTTTTCCACCATTATATATATAGTACCTGCTGAACGGTATCAGAACCTGTTTGCCCGGCTTCAGCATATAGCTGGCCAGCACGTATCCGCCGTGTAATTTCTTCTCGGCAATGGAATTGGTAACTGGGTCATACTCCGGGCCTGTTCCAATATTATATTCCGCTTGTATACCAAGAGGCTGCGGATACAGGATAAAACTGGCACCAATCCTTTCATCCTTATAATTGGCATTATTATGAATGAGTTTCACTCCCTTTGTGGTATCGGAAATCACATATTTTCCTGTATATGCCTGGATACCTGCCTCAATAATCTGGCCATTGGGCAACTGGGTCGGCCAGGAGAAACGGCCTACCATATGTGGACTATTATTAAGTTCCGGTTTATTAGCGGTTTGGCCATTATAAAGACCAAAAGCAGCAACACCGTAATCTCCCGATCCCTTGAGCCCATCACTTACCAGTCGACTAAACAACTCGCGCTTCGCTTCCGGGGCCCAGTACAAAAAACCTCCCAGGTCACGCTCATTGGCTACAGCACTATTCATTCCATCATTGCGATCCAGCGGCAGCCTGTTTTGACTGCTTTGCATATTCTCGAATCCATATGGCACCTTACTTTGACCCAAACGGATCCGAAACTCTTTTTTCTTGTCAAAGGCAATATCAAAATAGGCATCCCGGACCTGCCCAAAATGCAGACCGGTGGATGAAGCAGATGAAGCAAAATCCGGCTGTATATAGAAATACACCCGGTCAGAAATATTACCGCTGAATACTAGTCGGGCACGTCGGATAAAAAAACCACCGCCGTCACCCCAGCTTTTATCACACTGTTCGCATTTAAGATCGGGATTGGTTTCCAGCAAGCGGTTATACCGCACCTGCAGGTAACCCCTTATCGAAAAGGATTCGTACCACTTTTTGGGAGGCACCACTTTTTCCGTTTTTACGGAATCCTGCGCATTTGCCGGCGAAATAGCGACCCCTGCTACTAATATCACTGCATTGATCCAACCCCTCAGCAACCTTCCCAATGTTAATTTCATATGAATTTATTATTAACAGGGCGCAAAGGTAGATTCAATTACAAGCCGAATCCACCATTTCAATGTTAAGGAATTATTACCTTGTTAATTTATCATTATCTAATTGTTAACTAAAGGGTTATGCCAAAACCTGCTTTTTTCTGTGTTAAGAAATTATTACCAAACGTCCAAACCATTGTCGGCAGCTGAAAGAATACCAATTTTGCGCAAAATTCAGTTATGGCTCTTTCCTCCCTATTAAAGGTGTTCATACCAAAAGACAAGATATTCTACTCCCTGTTTGAAGAGGTTGCAAATACAGTAGCGAAAATGGGTAAGCTGATGAAGGATGTCGTCAGTGAATCTGACTTCGACAAGCGTGCGGCACTCATAGCCAAGATGGAAGACCTGGAACACGTAAACGACGACCTGACTCACAAGATCTTTACCGAATTGGGCCGGAATTTCATCACCCCCTTTGACCGTGAAGACATTCATTACCTGGCAACTTCCCTGGATGATATCGCAGATTATATTTATGCTTCTGCGAAAAAGATCAACTTTTACAAAGTGAATCCCAATGATCCGGGCATCCAGAAGATGGCGGACCTGATCGACCAGGGCGCAGAACAGATCCGCAATGCCGTAATCGAATTGCGCAACATGAAGAATATGCGCCAGATCACAGATGCACTGGTTAAAGTGAACAGCATTGAAAACCAGGCCGACGACATCTTCGACCTGAGCATTGACCGCCTGTTCGAAACCGAACCCGATGCCAAAGAGGTGATCAAAAAGCGCGAGATCTACCAGGTGATGGAGATCGTGACCGACAAGTGTGAAGATGCTGCGAATGTTATTGAAAGCATCATCATCAAGTACGCCTAATCAGAGAATAACATCTAACATGACATTCCTTGTAGTAATCATCGTACTGGCCCTGATATTTGATTATATTAACGGCTTCCACGATGCGGCAAACTCTATTGCCACTATTGTTTCTACCAAAGTCCTTACACCTTTTCAGGCAGTACTCTGGGCAGCGGTATTCAACTTTGCAGCCTTCTTTATTTCCAAGTATTTGATCGGTGAATTCAAGATTGGTAACACCATTGCCAAATCCGTCCACGAAAATTTTATCACCCTGGAAGTGATATTCGCCGGACTGATTGCGGCCATTACCTGGAACCTGCTGACCTGGTGGTTTGGTATCCCATCCAGTTCTTCCCATACCCTGTTAGGGGGATTCATGGGGGCGGCATTGGCGCACGCCGGACATATTGCTGTAGACGGGGTACATGTTATCAATTATGCCAAAGTAATTCCTACTTTCCTGTTCATTTTTCTGGCGCCTGTTGTCGGTATGATTATCGCCTATTTTATTACTATTATAATATTAAATGTATGCCGCAAGGTCTTGCCCTATAAGGCGGAAAAATGGTTCCGGCGACTACAGTTGGTTTCCTCAGCGCTGTTCAGCCTCGGCCATGGCGGGAACGATGCACAAAAAGTGATGGGAATCATCGGCGCGGCCGTAATCTATTTTGAAGTACAAAGTGGTAACGCTGGTTATACCACCCTTGAATCAGGAGACAGGTTCAGTCATTTTGTTGTAGACTACTGGTGGGTGCCGGTTGCCAGTTTTACGGCCATTGCGCTGGGAACACTCAGCGGTGGTTGGAAAATTGTCAAGACCATGGGTACCCGCATCACAAAAGTAACTCCACTGGAAGGGGTAAGCGCTGAAACTGCGGGAGCTGCCACCTTATATATTGCAGAAGCGGCAGGTATTCCCGTCAGCACTACCCATACCATAACAGGTTCTATCATTGGTGTAGGCGCCACCAAACGATTGTCTGCCGTGAGATGGGGCGTTACCATCAACCTCCTCTGGGCATGGATATTGACCATACCGGTGAGTGCGCTGATTGCCGCTGCGGTTTATTATCTACTGAAATTCATTTTCTGACCAAATGAAATCGATTGACTAAAATACCAACCCCGTCGACCCTGACGGGGTTTTTTATTACCTTCGGCACTCATTTAAATCGACTATGAAAGGAATCATTCTGGCAGGAGGCTCCGGAACACGCCTCCATCCCATAACATACGCCATCAGCAAGCAAATCATGCCGGTTTATGATAAACCCATGATTTACTACCCGTTGTCAACTCTGATGCTTGCCGGCATTTATGAAATTCTGATCATTTCCACCCCACACGATCTCCCCCTTTTCAAAAAACTCTTTGGCGACGGCAGCCAGTTGGGATTAAAATTATCGTATGCTGAACAGGCTGTACCCAATGGACTGGCTCAGGCCTTTGTAATTGGGGCGGATTTCATTGGAAACGATAAAGTAGCCCTGGTGCTGGGCGATAATATCTTTTACGGAATGGGCCTGGGAAAACAACTGGCCAACAATACAAATCCCGACGGCGGAATTGTTTATGCTTACCATGTCAGCGATCCGGAACGTTATGGAGTGGTGGAGTTTGACCGGGAAAATAATGTGCTGTCCATAGAGGAAAAACCAACACAGCCTAAAAGTAATTACGCCGTACCAGGTTTGTATTTTTATGACAATGATGTTATAGAAATAGCAAAAAACCTGGAACCGAGCCCACGAGGCGAATACGAGATCACAGATATCAACAGGGAATACCTGCGCAGGGGAAAACTCCGTGTATCCATCATGGACCGCGGAACCGCCTGGCTGGATACAGGTACATTCGACTCGCTGATGCAAGCATCCCAGTTTGTACAGGTCATTGAACAGCGCCAGGGTATTAAGATCGCCTGCATTGAAGAGATCGCCTGGCGAAAAGGGTTTATCACCGATGAACAACTGGAAAAAATTGCACAGCCGTTGCTAAAAAGCGGGTACGGTCAATACCTGATGGGAATCATGAAAGAAAAGAAATAAACCTTTAGCGGTGCCAGGCACCAAAATTCTAAATATGAGCAAAATACTTGTTACCGGTGGATGTGGTTATATCGGGTCACACACCCTGGTGGATCTTATTGAAAGCGGTTTTGAAGTAATATCGGTAGATAATAACTCACGTTCCTCCCCCAGGATCCTGGAAGGCGTTGAAAAGATCACAGGAAAGAAGGTCAAGAATTACAAAGTGGACCTTTGCAATTTTGATGATACCTATGCCATTTTCCAGGAAAATACTGATATCACCGGCATCATACATTTTGCGGCGTATAAGGCTGTTGGTGAATCAGTAGCCGAACCGGTTATGTATTTCGAAAACAATCTGGTGAGCCTGCTTAACCTGCTGAAATGTGTTCAGGAGTTTAAAGTGCCGTACTTCGTTTTCTCCTCTTCTTGTACGGTATATGGCAATCCGGATAGTATACCGGTTACGGAAAGTACACCACCCAAGCCGGCAGAATCCCCCTATGGATATACGAAACAAATGGGAGAACAGATCATAAATGAATTTGCACGCGTTAATAAAACACAATGTATCCTCCTGCGATATTTCAATCCGGTTGGGGCACATCCCAGCATACAGATTGGAGAACTACCCATCGGAAAACCGGCTAACCTGGTTCCCGCCATTACACAAACTGCCATCGGAAAACTTCCTCAAATGACTGTTTTTGGAAGCGATTATGATACCAGGGATGGGAGCTGCGTTCGCGATTTCATACATGTATCGGATATAGCACATGCACATACACTTTCGCTGCAATATCTCATGGAAGGAAAAAGCAAGAAACATTGCGAAGTGTTTAACCTGGGTACCGGCAACGGAGTCACCGTGCTGGAAGCCATCACCGCTTTTGAGCGGGTTAGTGGAGTTAAGCTTAACTATACCATGGGTCCCCGGCGCCCGGGTGATGTCATCGCTATTTATGCCAACAATGAATTTGCCGTGAAAGAACTGGGCTGGCAAATAAAATACTCCCTCGATGACATGATGGATACCGCATGGAAATGGGAGGAACGCCTACAGGCAGACGAGTCTCTATTCCAGCTGCAGAACGCCAAACTGAATTAACTTACCTTCGCACAGCATAAACCAGCAGTAACATGTTAAAAGATATCCAGGTTACCGGAAAAAAAGATACCAGGAGCGGATTTGGAGATGGCATGACAGAATTGGGTCGAAACAATCCCAATGTTGTGGCGCTGACCGCCGACCTGGCAGGTTCCCTCAAATTGCAAACCTTTATTAAGGAAAACCCCGATCGGTTCATCCAGTGTGGTATTGCAGAAGCTAATATGATTGGGGTGGCGGCCGGACTTACCATAGGGGGCAAGATCCCTTTTACTACCACCTTTGCCAATTTCAGCACCGGCCGCGTATACGACCAGATCCGCCAGTCGGTGGCCTATAGTGGTAAAAATGTTAAGATCTGCGCCTCGCATGCCGGATTGACCCTGGGCGAAGATGGGGCCACCCACCAGATCCTCGAAGATATTGGCATGATGAAAATGCTGCCCGGTATGACCGTGGTGGTTCCCTGTGATTATGCGCAAACCAAAGCCGCTACGCTGGCTATTGCTGATTTTGAAGGTCCTGTTTATCTTCGGTTCGGTCGACCCGTATGGCCGATATTCACGGAAGGAATGGCTTTTGAAATAGGTAAAGCCCAGCATTTTAGCCAGGGAAATGATATTACGCTTTTTGCCTGTGGGCACATGGTCTGGAATGCTATTGAAGCCGGCAGGATCCTGGAAGAGAAGGGTTACAGTGTGGAAGTGATCAACATCCACACCATTAAACCACTGGATGAAGAGGCTATCATCAACTCCTTAAAAAAGACACGCTGCGCAGTGACCGTTGAAGAACATAATGTGCTGGGAGGAATGGGTGATTGCGTTGCCCAGGTAGCCGCCCGCCATATTCCGACCCCAATCGAATACATCGGCACCAACGATACTTTCGGGGAAAGCGGCACTCCAATGCAGCTTCTGGAAAAGTATGGGCTAAGCACTAATAATATTGTTGAAGCCGCAGAGCGGGTAATGAAAAGAAAATAAACGAAAGGCAGCCCACCGGCTGCCTTTTTCATTAAACGTTCGGTTTTCCCAACCGTCTTATCTTTAAGCAACAAAACATGGAATATGTCGATGGCCATCGAAGACAGTGAGTTGCTGGTGATGTTCCGCGAGCCCGCCTCAAAGGAAAAAGCGTATACCAGCATCATTCGTAAATACCAGGAACGCCTGTATTGGCATATCCGCCGTATGGTAGTAGACCACGAGGACGCTAACGATGTATTACAAAATGTTTTCATCCGTGTCTGGAATGGCCTGGAGAACTTCCGGGAGGATGCCAAATTATACACCTGGCTCTACCGGGTTGCCACCAACGAATGCCTGACCTTCCTGGAACAACAAAAACGAAAAGCGACGGTTTCAATGGATGGCATAGAGGAGGGACTTAGCAACCAGGTCAAAGCAGATAAGGATTTTGACGCCAGTAAAATCGAATGGAAACTCCAACTGGCCATCCAAAGACTCCCGGAAAAACAGCGACTGGTTTTTAACCTGCGGTATTACGATGAAATGCCGTACGAAGAAATGAGCCGGGTGCTGGAAACCAGTGAAGGCGCCCTGAAGGCCTCCTATCACCACGCGGTTAAAAAAATCGAAGATTATATCCTGAATCATTAAACCAGTATCATTTACAGAGGTCTAATGTGCGATGAGAGCAAACAAAACCATACACGAAGAGCTGGAATCTATCAGTAAAACGGCGGCCGGTATGCCCCACCAGCTTCCTTATGGGGTGCCCTCCGGGTATTTTGAGGCATTTCCGGACAAAATGCTTGCTCTCGCCCGTACTTCTTCTGGCATTGCCACATTTGGGAGCCAGGAGGAATTGGAATCCATTTCACCCCTGCTGGCAGGCCTCAGCAGGAAAACTCCTTTCTCGGTTCCAGAAGGCTATTTTGACCAGGTTGCCGGAGAGGTGCAATCCGGGATTTCCGCGCTGGAAGAGACCAAAGAACTGCTCGAAACACTTTCGCCCGAATTGGAATCCACCCGTTACCTGTCCACCTACCGGGTACCCGAACACTATTTCCTGGACTTTCCGGGTCGCATGCTGGAACGGGTGCGCCAGGATTCCACCGCAGCCCAGGTAGCTGAAAACAGCCCTGCCAGTAAAGGCAAGGTGCTGCAATTAGGATCCCACTGGCTCAGGTATGCTGCCGCAGCTGCTATTACCGGTATCATCGCCCTGACCGCCTGGTGGTATCAGCAAAACCAAACCAATGATCTGAACGATAAATTACCGGGCCAATTGCAGGCGCAGATAGACCAGTTGAGCGACGAAGCCATTTATGAATATGCCGATTCCATCCAATCAGCCTATATGGGTACATCCACCGCCAATAACTCGGAACTGAATGAACCCGTATTCCGATACCTTCTGGAAGATGTGAGTGACGAAGCCCTGCAACGATACCTGTCCACCAATGACCCGGCTAATGCCCTCTAACATAAAAGAAACCTGAACATGAAACAGATTTACCTAATATTGGCCATTTTATTCAGTATCAGTACGGTGTCACTGGCGCAACAACAACGCGATGGTGAAAGACTGGAAGCCCTTAAGATCGCCTACCTGACCAAAAAACTGAATCTTACCAGCGACGAAGCCCAACGCTTCTGGCCTGTTTATAACCAATACATTGCAGACACCCGGAAGGCCCGTCAGGCTACTGCCGGCAACGAGCTGGAGCGCGAGGAAAAGATCCTGGCGGTAAGAAAAAAATACCAGTCTGAATTTAGTCGCGCGCTTTCACCAGCTAAGGCTAACCAGTTTTACAAAGCCGAAAAAGACTTTTATGGCTTTGTCCAAAAAGAATTGCAGGAACGGCGACAGTTGCGACAGGACAACCGGCCCGGAAGAAGGAACCGCTGAGAAAACAGCCCGCTATGATAACGCCCGCTATGGTAATGTCCGAACGTCCCCCGAACATGTGTCAGACACCTCTGTCAGGCTACAGGTACTTTGATGTCGTGGTAAAAGAGAAATTTCCATCCCGCGGCATGTCCTTCCTGCCACCATTGTTGCCTTAGCTCCATGGCCCGCTTCCCGTCGTAATCGTACTTGGCCACAAACTTACTTTTCATCTGCTGTAAAGCGGGAGCATTATCTCCACCAAAAAAAACCGTCTCGCCCCCATCCACAATCCGGAATACCTGGTGGTAGGGACAATGACCACCTACCAACTGGTACTGAATATAGCTGTCTATTACCCCATCGCCATCCAGCCAAACAACATTGCTACAGGTTTTCAGGCACTCCAATTCTTCGGTTATATAAGAAGGAGCGCCTTTCTGAAAAGCAAAATCCATTTCCTTTTGCTGGATGTAATAGGTGGCCCCGGGGAAAGCCGGTACCTGCTTGCCCTCTTTTTTCATGCTTACGCCCCCAGCATGATCTTTATGAAGGTGCGACATAAGTACCTTGGTTACTTCGCCAGGATTTATCCCTGCATCCATCAGGTTCGTATGCAGTTGTAACACTCCATCCTTTTCAAAACCAAGTCCTGCATCCAACAATAAAATGTCTTCGCTGGTAACCACAACAAAAGGCTGCACTTCCACCAACAGGCTGCCGGTGGGACGGTCCAGCAAATCGTGCGTTTCGTGATCAAACGGCACGAAATGCTTGGAAGAATCTATCGTGAAACTGCCTTCTGAAAGTGGTATTATTTTCATGATTGATAGTTGGTTGAAGAATTACCGTAACACCATTTGCCTGTCTGCATCCAAACGAACCAGGATGAACAGCATTATCGTAAAGGTCAGCAACGAGGTACCCCCATAACTGATAAATGGAAGTGGAATTCCGATCACCGGCGCCAGTCCAATGGTCATGCAAATATTAATGGCTATATGGAAAAATAGTACGGACGCTACGCCATATGCATAACACCTGCTGAATACACTTCGTTGTCGTTCAGCAAGAGTAATAATCCGCATCAGCAATAAAAAATAAATCAATAACAGGATAAAGCTTCCCACAAATCCAAACCCTTCCCCAATGGTGCAAAAGATGAAATCGGTCCTTTGTTCCGGAACAAAATCGTACCGTGTTTGGGTGCCTTTTAGCAAGCCCTTACCAAAGAACCCACCCGAGCCGATCGCGATCTTACTCTGCCGTACATTATAATCTCCCCCCTCTTCTTTTTTCTTGGCAGGAGCCGATTCTGCCAGTTCCATGGCCTCCCTAGAATCCGAAGGCACATAATCTTTTCCAATGGTATCGTAAATTCGCTTCACCTGGTAGGGCTGCATTACGTTTTCAAATATATAGGGTACCACAAAACGCTGTATACCCACCGCAACGAACCAGATTCCCATGATCATAACCAGGAGTTGACGGCGGCGCCTGATCTGCTTTCGCATAAAATAAATGGCCGCGGCCGCAATGGCGGTCAAAATGATAGCCAGTGTATTGGGATCCACCAGTAAGGTTGCCACCACCAGCACCGCTAATGAAAAACCAATTACCAGTATGGCGGCAGGCAGTCCCTCCCGGAACATTACCAGGAAAAAAGAAAAATAGACCAGTGCTAATCCGGTTTCCTGCTGCAGAATAGTGATAAATGCCGGAGTAATGGCAATGGCTGTGGCGATCAGCTGGCTTCGGGTCTTAGAAAAATCCGTTTCCACACGGCTCAGGTATTTTGCCAGGGCGAGGTTTACAAATACTTTACAGAGTTCCGCTGGCTGCAACTGGAAACCACCAAATCGCATGATCGATCGGGTCCCTTTCACCTCTGTGTGGAAAGGAAATACCAGCAATAGTAACAAGATCCCGAAGGCATACCATAAATTGGCGGTGGCAGTGAAAAATTTACTATCCGTAAGCAGGATAAAAATGGCCAGCACAGCGCCGATGGCGGCATACAGCGCCTGTCGGCTGTAATCCGTCTTCAGTGACAGGAAAGTTTGGATCACCGATTCTCCTTCCGTATAGGTGGTCGCAAAAATGCTCAGGATTCCTATCCCAACCAGCAGTATGTAAAGCCATACCACGATCCAATCAACCCCTTTTGATATTTCTGGTTTTCGGTGGTTCATACCTGTTATACTCCCGTACTTTTTATTTTTGTAGTTCCCGGCACCGTTGCTTCCACTCTTACCCGTGTGGTACGTGTTTCTGGCTTACGGGCAGGTGATCCCGCAGGCTTTTGCATGCGGATACTGTCGGGAGACTCTGAATATTTGCGAAGAAATCTCCTTAACACACTGGTGTCTTTGGTCCGCTTATACCAGTTCCATGCCCTGGTGGAATCTGCCTTGTACTGTTCCCGGAGAATCCAACCCGGCATCAGGTCAGCTGCCGCAATACGTTCCACTTCTTTCACCCGTTCCGGCCTCAGAGTATCGTTCAAATACTTTTCCATCATCAGGGCTGCAATTGGCCCCGCCCAGGTACCTCCATAACCGGCATTCTCCACCACTACTGCAATGGCGATCTTCGGATTTTCTCTCGGTGCAAAACATACGAAAACTGAATTGTCTTTTAACTTGGTACGCTTCCCGTCAATCACCCGGTAATTTTCTGCCGTTCCTGTTTTTGCACATACATTTATGCCGGGTATGGCAGCCATCCGGGCAGTGCCGATCTCCACAACATCCTGCATTCCCGACATTACCGCCTCATAGGCATCATCCGGGATGCTGGTTAACGGTTCGTGCTTTTTCCGGAAAGCCTGCATGATCGTATCTCCCGCCGTTTCACCATCTATTTTCTCCACGAAATGGGGCGTGTAATAATATCCCTTATTGGCAATGATACACATCGAGTTGGCCAATTGTAACGGGGTGGCAAGCATCATGTCCTGCCCGATGCCCAAAGTAAGATTGGTACAGGAATTCCAGGCATTACGGTATACCTTGTTATATACTGAACTGTCTGGGATATTGCCCTTGTCCTCACTCGGAAGATCCACTCCTACCCTTACACCAAGATCAAAAGCATTCATGTAACTCTTCCATTTCTGGTAACCATTCTTAACCCCGCCATGCCTCGCAGCGTCTACGGATAACCGGTATATATGGGTAAAATAGGAATTGCAGGAGTTGGCTATGGCCAGCCTCAGGTTTGCGGCGTGGCCCGGATTATTGTGGGTACATCGCACAGGGCGGGCGCAACCATAATAGGCACCTCCACACCCGATTCCAAAGGAAGGAGTGATGATCCCCTCATCCAGAGCAACCAGTGCCCCCAGTGGTTTGAAAGTGGAGCCCGGCGGGTATTGCCCCTTGATAGCCCGGTTCAGGAGCGGACTGCTTACATCCAGGAAAAGCTTATTGAAATTCTGCTGTTTATCAGGTCCGGTAAGCATATTTGGGTCAAAGTTGGGACCCGATACCATCGCAATGATACCACCTGTTTTGGGTTCAATGGCTACAGCTGCACCCACTTTACCCTTCATCAATTTCTCGGCAAGCTGCTGTACTTCGATATCAATATAGGTACGCAGGTTACGCCCCGCAATTGCAGCAGTATCAAATTCACCATTCTCAAATTTGCCCACCAGCCGGTTGCGATTGTCCTTGATCATATACTCCACGCCCCTGCGGCCCATCAGCACACGCTCGTAAAAGGATTCCAGCCCTGTCTTGCCCACGTAATCGCCCAGCCGGTAAAATCCATCTGAACGTTTGATATTTCCCGAATCAGCTTCCCCGATATAACCCATAATATGTGCTGCAGCATTGAAAGGATAGGTTCGCACCGGCCGCTCCACCAGCGCAAAACCCGGGAACTTATATATATTTTCTTCCAGCCTGGCATGTACTTCAGGCGGTAGCAGATCCTCAAAAGTGCTGGGACGGTAGCGCCCGTTTTTAATGATGGCAGTGATCACCCTTCGCCGGAACTCTGCTGTATCAATTCCAAGAAGGTTACAGAGATAATTGGTATCAACTCCTTTTATCTGCGTAGGCGTTACCTCCAGGTCATACATGATGGTATTGTTGAGAATAGCTTTACCCTTCCGGTCATAAATGATGCCACGGTCAGGATATTTCACCTTCGGGTATACGGCATTGTTAAATGCCAGGTCTTCGTATTTGCTAGACAACAACTGGAGGTTGATCAGCTGTATCACTATAACGAGGAATATCCCCGCAAATATCAGCCGGATGACAGTGGAACGCGATTGGTTAAAAACGGACATATATTTTTCAATTCATCCTATGCCGCATTGGTACGATACCTTTCCTTACGATAAAACAAAAGTTCCGTTATCAGTACCAGTAACAGGCTAACAGCGGTTGATGCAAGTACTTTGCCTATAAAATACAGAAAACTCCCGAACTGCATCCACTCCAGGAAAACCAGGTAACCGTGGTGCAGAAAGGTCAGTATCAGTACCAGCAAAGCATAAGGCGCCCATCCCATACTATGAATCGAAGGGGCCCCGTAACTTTGTTCGGCACCTTCCTGCCTGATCAGCAGGTTTACCAGGAAAGGCCTCACATAAGCGATTAATACGCAGGCAGCGGCATGCAGGCCGGGTGTCATCAGGAAATAATCGAGTGACAACCCAAAAAAGAATGCCACCACCATCAGCCAGGAACGGCCCATACTGAAAGGCAACCACAATATATAAAGGAAATACAGGTATGGCACAATGAACCGGTGCAATGGTGGAATCTTGTGCAGGATGAATACCTGTACAAGAATGAATACAGCAAATCGAATAGTATTTTTTACCAGGTCACTCATTTGTCTTTCTAGTTGCTTCTTCCAGTTCGGCCTGCTCAGCCCTTTGCTTATTTTCTACAAGATACACATATTGAACCGTGGCAAAATTAGTAGCTGCCCGCAACCGGAGATGGTTGAAATTGGTACTGGGATCACTCATCACCGAATCTACAGTACCAATCAGTATATTAGGCGGAAAAATCGAGGAAAGGTCGCTGGTGAGTACCGAATCGCCCTTTTCAATCTTAATATTCTTGGGAATGTTCCGCATCTGCACGTAACGGGGGTGCACGCCATCCCAGCTTACTGAACCCCGCTCACCGGAATTCTTATGCTTGCTGTCTACCTTGAACTGCCGGCTCAGCATGGTCATAACAGTACTGAAATTATTGCTCACATTCACGACGCGCCCCACAATGCCCCGGGAGCCTATTACTGCCATGTCCACTTTCACCCCCTGGTTCGCCCCCCGGTGTAAGGTGAAAAAATTGGTCTGGGTGGTCACAAAACTGCCCACTACACGGGCATCCAGGTAAGCATATTTCTGGTATGGTTGCAACGAATCCACCCGGATGGAATCCACCACAATGCTGGATGCTGTATCAGGAGACTGATAATTGGCACGCAACATCTCCCGGAGCGCCACGTTTTCCTTTACCAGTACCTCGTTGGCCTTCTTGAGTTTGAAATAATATTCTACTGTATTATAGCGGTCATTGATACTTCCTGTGATCTCACTGGCAACACCCAGCGCGGCCGCTTCGTGGAATTTATTGTAACGGAAGAGAAAAGACAACGCCAATACTTGCAGCGCAAGGAAAAACAGAAAATTGAAATAGCGCCGGATGAACAGAAAGATATTACGCATAGCGATCCTCCTCTTAACAGTTATGACTTCTAACCCCTATCTATCAGCGCATCACAAATGGATAGCGATCATAATTCTTCAGTGCAATTCCTGTTCCGCGCACCACGCTTTTCAGCGGATCGTCGGCAACGTGCACCGGAAGCTTGATCTTCTGGCTGAGACGCTTATCCAACCCGCGCAGCAAGGCACCACCACCGGTTATATAAAGACCGCGGCGATAGATATCCGCTGCCAGCTCGGGGGGGGTGGTTTCCAGGGCTTTGAGGATGGCTTCCTCGATCTTGAAAATGCTTTTATCCAGCGCCTCAGCGATCTCCTGGTAACTGACCATGATCTGTTTGGGAATCCCTGTTACCAGGTCACGACCGTTAACAGGGATATCGTCGGGCGGATTATCCAAATCTTTCATGGCCGCACCGATCTGGATCTTGATTTGCTCCGCCGTCCGCTCTCCAATCAGCAGGCTGTGATAACGGCGTAACGCCTCCATGATATCAGCAGTAAACTCATCTCCCGCAATCCGGATACTCTGGTCGCATACGATACCGGCCAGCGCTATTACCGTGATCCCTGTTGTACCTCCACCGATATCGATGATCATATTACCCACCGGCTCTTCTACATCTATCCCAATTCCCAGCGCAGCAGCCATGGGCTCATGAATGAGGTACACCTCCTTGGCTCCCGCTTGCTCGGCACTGTCACGGACCGCTCGCTTTTCCACCTCAGTTATGGAAGATGGTATACATATCATCATCCTCCAACTGGGCGGGAATAATGGCTTTTTGGGATAGATCATCTTGATCATTTCCCGTATCATGAGTTCAGCTGCGTTAAAATCGGCAATCACCCCATCTTTCAAAGGCCTGACGGTACGGATACTCTCATGGGTCTTTTCGTGCATCATCAGGGCACGCTTGCCTACAGCCAGAACATTCTTGGGGTTGTTCCGGTCCAGGGCCACGATGGATGGCTCATTCACTACTATCTCGTCGTTATGTATGATGAGGGTATTTGCAGTACCCAGGTCCATGGCAATCTCCTGGGTCAGAAAATTAAATAATCCCATTTTGTGCGGTCAGATTTTTAGTCAGGATATAATGTGAGCAAAATTGCTGGAAATAATCCGATTTATCAAAGTACTAGGTATTGATTATCACCAAATTTTTCACAATTGCGCTACTACCGCAAAACAAGTGCCGAAAAGATGGCTATAGCGGTTCAAGAGTTGTGAGGATGCCTAACTTCGCAGCATGCCCGCATCCCGGCCACTGGTCTCCCGGACCGTATGGATTCTTGCAATGGTTAGCCTGTTCGCGGACTTTGCCAGCGAAATGCTTTATCCCGTTGTTCCGGTTTACCTCAAACAAATCGGATTTTCGGTTGCCCTCATAGGGCTCCTGGAAGGTATCGCTGAATTTGTGGTGGGTCTCACCAAAGGATATTTTGGTCAGCAATCCGACCGGCTGGGTAAACGTCTTCCCTTTGTAAAAGTGGGTTATTCGCTCAGTGCCATCTCAAAACCAATGATGGCCGTTTTTAGTTTTCCGGCCTGGATATTTCTCTCCAGGACCACCGACAGACTGGGTAAAGGCCTTAGAACCGCTCCGCGTGACGCCCTGCTCGCCGCAGAAAGTACTCCCGCTACCCGGGCGCGGGTTTTTGGATTCCACCGCAGCTGGGATACCGTAGGCGCCGTTCTCGGCCCACTGGCCGCCCTGGCTTTCCTTCACTTTTTCCCCGGCAATTATCGCCCCCTCTTTTTCTGGGCTTTCCTGCCCGGGCTGTTGTCCA
The DNA here is from genome assembly GCA_965649495.1 of uncultured Flavihumibacter sp. Lineage (GTDB taxonomy): Bacteria > Bacteroidota > Bacteroidia > Chitinophagales > Chitinophagaceae > Flavihumibacter. Next base: position 20,448 of record CBFGLD010000035.1, read on the forward strand.
TCACCCTCCTCCTCCTGCTTCGTGAAAAAAAACAGCTCCCCCGCCAGCTGGCAACCGGCAACATCAAAAAAACCAGTTCCTTTTTTTCCTTTTTTTCCTTCTGGCCCTCCAGCCCCCAGCCTTATAAAAA